>SLFE01000179.1 GCA_007124415.1 Waddliaceae bacterium
AACAATATTTGATCATTACTTATTCACACAGTAATCTAATTTTTAAATTAATAAAAAGGGGGTTTTCTGGACTAATTCAGTCAATCTTTTCTCAGATATCTTTACTTAGCTTGCAGTTCCGATATTCAATGACCCAAAACTGTATCCAATGTAGGAAGTATTGTTCCCATCTTTGTGAATGTTGGGAAGGATATTAGACTATAATTAGCTTCTCCGCTTCCTTTCATTCTCGGTGAGCCATTTTTTCCGGAGGCGGATGCTTCCGGGGGTCACTTCGATGAGCTCGTCTTCGTTGATGTAGCTGATGGCCTGTTCGATTGTGAATGTTCGCGGGGGCGTCAGCAAGATCTTTTCGTCGGTGCCGGAGGCTCTGACGTTGGTGAGCTGCTTCCCTTTGATGATGTTGACGATCAGGTCGTTTTCCCGGCAGTGCTGGCCGACGATTTCTCGTTATGTGAGGGGAGTACGATTGGGGGATTGGAAGGTCACCGGTAAAAAAATACAAGCAGCCGGAATTTTTTCCCGACTGCTTTTTTTTCAGATCTTACGGAATTTCGATGGAGTGAACCGACCAGACAATACCCGGTGTAAACTGACCTCCCCCCAAGTTTAATGAAATGCTCACCCCATCGGCGTTATAAAATAAGCCGACTTCATCGCCTTGAGCTAGTTCGACATCTCCGACAAGAACAACTTGTCCTGATCCCAACAAAGCTCTTACAGTCAAGAGGAGCGCAATATCCAAATCCAGAATCGGGATGTTTCCATTGATCAGATTTACCCCATCGCCGATTCGTCTAAGCGAAAAACTTGGGTTTTGATTAGGACCTAATTCAACTTGAACACTTGCAGTCGTTTGGTAATTAATGATGGCTTTCATGGAATACTTCCCATCTGCTGGAGCCTGGAAGACGCCGGCAGCGGGGAGAAAGTGAAATTGATCGTTGTAATAGGGCGAATCAACATCCCAGTTCTGAATCTGGGTTGATCCCGACACCTCATCAAACTGATCTTTTGATGCCGAAAAATTGAGCGTTGTGGCAGCAGGTCCTTCCGGTCCTTGAGGCCCTTCCGGCCCCTCAGGCCCTTCCGGTCCTTGAGGTCCTTCCGGTCCCGGCTCTCCTTGAATCCCTTGAATCCCTTGAGGCCCTTCCGGTCCCTCAGGTCCTTCCGGTCCCGGCTCTCCTTGAATCCCTTGAGGCCCTTCCGGTCCCGGCTCTCCTTGAATCCCTTGAGGCCCTTCCGGTCCTTGCGGTCCCTCAGGTCCGGGAGGCCCTTGTGGGGGTGGCTCACATCCGCGGCAACTGCTCATCACCAGAGATCGGTCTGTTTCTTTGCTATCACCGTTGATCGCATGCGCTTGTGTACTCGAAAAGAGAAGAAACGCTGTCAGCGCTAGGGCTAATGTTTTTTTCATTGTCTCGTAACTCCTTAATAATTCGTTGTATACTTGCAGCATCGGCTTGTACAAATATAATCCCTCCTTCTAACAATTGGATCCTTGGTTCCACAAAATCTTGAACCATTTCTAAACAGATCTGCGATGGGAATCGTGAATCCGATTCTAAACTCGGTGTTTGTCTTAAAAATATCATCATGATAGACCTTCACTTCCATATTCAGAAAATGCCTCCACTCCATAGTCAATCTTCCCCAAACACCAAATGTGTCGTCGAAATTTAGCATATCGAGATAATACCCTCCTAAAGCAGGATAAAGTCTGGTATCGCAGAAAAAACCGAAACAACGCCCAATTTCAATATCGAATCCGGAAGATGTCCACTCGGTTTCATCACAGCTGACAGTAAAAGGGCCTATGTAGTTGTTAAAAAAATTCGTAGTTGTCTTTGATATCGATCCTACCGGAATATACGCATTTGCCCTTATATCCAAACCGCGCCATGAAAAGAGCTCAAGTCCAATTCCCAACTGATTAAAGTTGCCGGCGGAGCTGTCAAAGTAATCATAGTAGGCATTAACACCGAGAACAACATTGGAAGGGAGACAAAAACGACTGCCTACGCCATAAGAGAGCACGTAACGATTATCACATTCCAAATTAACCCACCTCAAGTCGGAAAATACACGGGCCTCTTCATTGCAATAGCAAAGCGTATCGGCATACATTAATCCCAGCGTTCCCAAGTTTTCATCAAGGCAAGGTCTCTCGCCGCCCCGCCAGTTTCCATACAAATACAGCTCGTTGTCAGGGAAGGGGCGGCACAGACATCCTTCTTGACGAAGACAAGGATCTAACGGCTCACAGCTCTCTACAGGAGTGTTATAAAACTCTGCCGGACACGGGCAGGTCTTTGATTCTTGTTTCTCGGAATTTCCCCGGTCTTTGTAAATTTCGTAAACCGTGACATTATCGCTTGCCATCCCCTGTTCAGAATCTAAGCGAATGGAGGCTGTTTGTTCCTGAACCTGTTTAGCAGATGACGACGCGTTGATTTCTTTTGCCCGCGCATCGCCCAGGTTTCGATTGCAGATAGTTGAAGCTGCCTGCTCTTCGTTTTGATGTCGGGCGTGTTTTGCCCTCAACTCTTCATTGGAAACTTCAAAAAAAATACTGTACGTCTCTTCTATATTCTGTTGAACAGAAAAGAGAGGGGGGAAAAACAAACATAACGATAAGGCGACCAACTTAATCTTCATAATCGATTCTAGCAATCTCAAAAAAAAGTATACGGTTCCGGTTTTAACCATGAATGAAAAGACAAACATTCTTTCAAGATTCCTTGTAAAATTAATATTTAGCTATTCCTGAAATATTTAGCAAGAAAATAATTTAAATTCAGAGGATGACAGAATTCAGTTGATGGACTTTGTCAAAGAAAAGCACACTTATTTGAACCGAATTGCCACCCTGCTGGATTTTCTCGATCTAGTGGAACAGAAGTTTACCCCTTCCGCTTCCTTTCATTTTCGGTGAGCCATTTTTTCCGGAGGCGGATGCTTCCGGGGGTCACTTCGATGAGCTCGTCTTCGTTGATGTAGCTGATGGCCTGTTCGATTGTGAATGTCCGGGGAGGCGTCAGCAGGATCTTCTCGTCTGTGCCGGAGGCTCTGACGTTGGTGAGCTGCTTTCCTTTGATGATGTTGACGATCAGGTCGTTTTCCCGGCAGTGCTGGCCGACGATCATCCCTTCGTACACGTCGTCGCCGGGGCCGGCGAACAGCATGCCTCGGTCTTCGAGGTTGAAGCAGGCAAAGCCGTTGGCCTTTCCGGATGACATTGCGATGAGTACGCCGGAAGTTCGTCCGGGGATCGGCCCTTTATGCGGCTGGAAGCTCTCGAATGTGGAAGTGAGGATGCCGAGCCCTCTTGTCGATGTGAGGAACTCGTTCCGGTAGCCCATCAGGCCCCGGGTGGGGGTTAGGAACTCCATGTGGGTGATCCCTTGGGGATCGGTGTGCAGGTGCTGCATCTCTCCGCGGTTTCGGGAAAGCTGCTCGATAACGGGCCCGGAATGGTCCTGGGGAACTTCGATAAAGACTCTTTCCATTGGCTCGTGCTGGACGCCGTCGATCTCCTTGGTGAGGACGCGGGGCCTGGAAACGCAGAATTCGTAACCCTCTCTTCGCAGGGCCTCAAGAAGGACGGCGATGTGCAGCTCGCCCCTTCCGGCCACGGTGACCTTTTGCTCGTCGCCCGATGAGAAGCTGATGTGATAAGAGATGTTGGCTTTCTGCTCTTTTTCCATACGGTCGATGATCTTGTTCATGGTGACGTGCTTGCCGCTTCTTCCGGCAAACGGGCCGTTGTTGACCACAATATCGACCGATACGGTCGGCTCGTCAAGTTGTATGGGGGTCAGCTTGGTGGTGTTTTCAGGGGCGCAGAGGGTGTCTCCGATCATGACATCGGGCATTCCCGAAATGTTGACGATGTCGCCGAGTCCGGCTTCGTGAAGTTCTACTCTCTCGAGGCCCGAGTGCCCTTCGATACAGGTGACTGTGCATTTTTTTTGCTTGCCGTCGGGGCAAATGTGGAGGATCTGCTGTCCCTTCTTCACGCTCCCTTCTAAAACGCGCCCGCAGGCTTTTCTTCCGAGGAAGTCGTCGTAGGCGATGCTGCAGGCCTGAAATAAAAAGGGATTCGAAACCGACCCGGGAGGGACGGGTGTCGCTTCGACCATGAGGTCGAGAAGGGGGGTCAGGTCTTCCTTGGGATCGGTCACCTCTTTTTGGGCGTAGCCGCTTAAGGCCGAGGCGTAGCAGTATTGAAAGTCGAGCTGCTCGTCGGTGGCGCCCAGTTCAACGAAAAGGTCGAACGTCTCGTTCAGAACTCTTTCGGGGTCGGCGTGGGGCCGGTCGATCTTGTTAATGACGACAAAGGGGCGGAGTCCCATCTTAAGCGATTTTGAGAGGACGAACCGCGTCTGCGGCATGGGCCCTTCCGAGGCGTCGATGATGAGAAGGACGGAATTGACCATGCCGAGAACCCTTTCGACCTCTCCGGAGAAATCGGCGTGTCCGGGCGTGTCGATGAGGTTGATCTTGTAGTCGTGATAGAATATGGAGGTGTGTTTGGCGAAGATGGTGATTCCGCGCTCTTTTTCTTGATCGTATGAGTCCATTACCCGTTCAGGGATCTCTTCGTTGTCGCGGAATATTTTAGATTGCTTCAGCAGCGCGTCCAGCAGGGTGGTTTTGCCGTGGTCGATGTGGGCGATAATGGCCACATTACGTATTTTATCGTGATCGTGCATGTCAAATCCTTTGAGTAAAAAAAGATTATAACAGAAGTGGTCCTATTTGTCGAATATTTAATGAGGTTAAATTTAAAAAATGTTTTTTTTAATTGCCAAGCATGTTAATATCTATCCTGTAGTTTCATTTGTTTGGCTTTTCTTGGGCTGAACTTAAAACCTAAAGGAAAGTCATGAACAACGCACAGCCAAACGGATCTTTCGAGGCATTAGGCCTCAATCCATCAATATTAAAAGCACTTGATAAAATGGGGTTTGCAGAGCCGACTCCGATTCAAAACATGGTCATACCTTCGCTCTTGGAAGGCACCGACATCATCGCCCAGGCGCAGACCGGCACGGGAAAAACCGCGGCCTTCGGCCTTCCGGTTTTGGAAATGATGTCTGCCTCGGGCGGGGCAACAGCCTTGGTGCTGACGCCGACAAGGGAGCTTGCCAGGCAGGTTTGCGAGCAGTTGAACCGCTTCGGCGAGTTCATTGGAATCAAGTCGACGGCGATCTGCGGAGGCGAGTCCTTCGGGCGCCAAATCGAGATGATTAAAAAATCACGGATTCTCGTCGCAACACCCGGACGTTTGCTCGACCTTTACCGCTCCAATCGACTCAAAAGCTTCAATCCTTCCTATTTGATTTTGGACGAGGCCGATGAAATGCTCGACATGGGATTTTTAGAAGATATCGAAACGATTGTCTCTTATCTGCCGAAGCAGCGCCAGGCGCTTTTGTTTTCCGCAACCATGTCGAAGTCGATCAAGAGCTTGGCGAAAAAGCTTTTGAAAGACCCCTTGCTTGTCAACCTCACTAAAGAGAACACCTCGCACAAGCAAATTGAACAGAAATTTTATATCGTCCGCCATCATGAAAGGGTTGATGCCCTCATCAGACTTATCGACTGCGAGACCGAGCAGAAGTCGCTGATCTTTTGCGCTACGAAAAAAGATGTGGACCATTTGTCGGAGGTTTTGTCCGGCAAGGGGTACACAGTGGCCGCGCTGCATGGAGATATGGCCCAGCCTCAGAGAAAAAGGGCGGTCGACGCCTTCCGTTTCGGCAGGTGCCGCCTCTTGATAGCGACCGATGTCGCGGCCAGGGGACTGGATGTGTCCGACATCACCCACGTTTACAATTTCGAGATTCCCTTCTCCGATGACAGCTACACGCACAGGATCGGACGAACGGGGCGCGCCGGCAAGACCGGCACGGCGATCACTTTTGTGACTCCGAAAGAGACCAGATGGCTCCAAAAGTTGTCGAAAATCAACGGCGGCGCTTCCAAAGTCGACCAAATTCCTTCGCTCGGAGAGGTCAAAAGGCTCAAGATGCAGAAGATCATCGACGACCTGAAAAATCACCCTGTCGACCCGGATGCCGCGAGCCGGTTGGAAGAGCTCAAGCAGACGATGGACTTGCAAGAGATCAACGCCAGCCTGATGTCGCTTCTGCTGAAGAATGAGAAAATCACCGGGCCCGACCGCATAGGGCTGACGGCTGATGAGCTGAAGGCAGAACCGAGGTCCTTCCCCAAAAAACGGGGTAAAAAATTCGGCAGCTGGAAAAAGCCTCATAGAAAAGGGAAGCCGAAGGCATTCGCCAAGAGCTTCCGTTAAGAGATAGTTTGCCCTGCGTCTTGCAGGGCTTTTTTTATGTCGGCTATGTGCTCGGCACCCTGAATTTTATAAGGGGCGAGCAATCTGAAAAGCTCATTCACTGTTTCTTGACTGATCCTGTCATAATTTTGGACAAGCCAGTTGATGGCCCACTTTGGGCGCGGTGTGGCGATCATGATATTATAGAGCTCAAAGCCTAAGGCTTTCCAATCTTTTGCGTCCACGCAATTTTCCAAGCATTTTTTCATGTTGCTCGCGATTTTCTGCTGACGCTTGAATTTTGCAAGTGCAAGGGCGTGGTGCGGTTCGACCTCGATTGGCGCTTTGCGCGTCGAGATGAGCCATTGCCGAGCGATGGCGTCCGAGGCAGCGCGGAGGGTGTAATAGCGCATCATTATTGACTCTTTCGGGAGCGATTCAAGGCGCTCTGCTGTCTCTGTTTGCATGATTTTCTTGAGCTTGCTCCATGAGGCGGTAAAACTCTCTTGATTCCGGGCTGTATCTGCCATTGCAAGCTCAGCCTGAAGTTTGTCCATTTTAGTCTTAGCGGCTTTAACAGTGGTTTCATCGGCTTTTTTTACCAGCTTGTTTCCGTATTGGAAGAATATTCGGCTTTTTATCAGCTTGTAAGCGGCATATCCTCTTTCGGGTGTTTCTTCGAGTTCCATGATTTGCTGGCGCATATAGGCCATCAGAGCTTGTGCGGCGCAGGTCCCGGTGGCCTGCTTTTGTTCGTAATGGCAGGGGTGGTTTGACGCTTCAACTTTTCTGCCCCCTTCGGTTAATTGATGGATGGCGCTGTAGGCGATGTTGATATCTCTTTGCATCATTGAGGCGTGCATCAGGGTTTTCCAATGCTCTTTATTTGTCAGCGAGCGTTTTGGGATATCTTCGTAAATGATGAATGTCTGGAACCGGTTGGTTCGCCTCCATTGGGCATGCAGATCAAGAACGCCTTTGCCGGTGTTGTATTTGATCATCTTAAAGGCGTTTTTGCCAGTCTTTTCAATGAGAAGACAGGTTGTATGGCCGGTGCAGCCTGCCGGAACCAGTATTTTCCCGCCTTTTTGCAATCCCTCGATTTTGCGCAAAACATCTTTGCGGACCGCTTTATCCTCCATTTGCCTCAATGTTTGATCCCACTCCATGCATTGCTGTATCAAGGGGATCATTTCGCTCTGCAGTCTAGATGGCATTAAAGGATCGTTTTGAGCGCCCCGGATCGCTTTGATCAGCTTATGACCGGTCGTGAGCATTTCGAAGCTTTTATACTTATCTCTTTCTGGCATGACCATTTTGTCTAAAAAAAAGTGAAGGAGAATTTTGCTGCTTAAACTGGCTTTGTATTGCCTGGCTTCCATTCGTCTGAGTATCTTGAACTCTCTAAGAGCAAGGCAGCAATCTTTGAATTCAATCGTGTTGAAGCTTTCAATAAAAATCCAATTCTTCCAGTGGATCGTCTTTAATTTTTCAATGATTTTCTTGTATTGTTCAAGTTTATTGGGAGGTAAATCGGATTGAATTTTGTTAATTAACATAACGCTATTTTAAAATAACTATATAAAAAAATCAATATTTTAGGCCTTGTCTCAAAATATTTTTTGACGTATATTTCTTTCCGATATATATAAGGGCGCTTATGGAGGGTTGATTATGAATCCTGTAACAGTGCAGGGAGCTGAAGGGAAGGGATTGAAAAGAAAGCGCGATTCGGAGGAGGGCGACCCTCTGTCCCGGGCAACGCAGGCTGCCCTGAAGCGCTTCCGTTCGGATCCGGAT
>SLFE01000213.1 GCA_007124415.1 Waddliaceae bacterium
CTAGACCTTCTAAAAAACTGTCAGACGAGATTAGGGCACAATCAGGGGTCAAAGAAACCAGAATAAAAAAATGATAATAAAAAATACTTTTACAAAAGAAATCGATCTTCTGTCAAAACGTTACGAAAATTTTAAAAAAGATAACGATTTTATAAATAAAACCCTCTTGAAAGCTTCGACGTTTAGAGTAGCAGCTTTCATGGCTGCTGTCGGATTTACCGTATTGACCGCCATTTCCGTCTTAACGCTAAACGTTCCATGCATGAACGGCTTCGCTCTTTGCGCCCTTTTTGCCCATGACCTTTACCATATCGCGAAAAACTATGACGAAAAAGAGTTGTGCATGAACCCTAAATTTTTTACGCATACGGGAAGCTTGATGATGATTTTTATTCAAAATGACCTGATCAAGGGAAAAGACCATGAAACTACAGTACGTCTTTTAAACCTTAAAAAAGCCGAAAACCTAACGGAAAACACCCTTTTTGCCCGTCCCGCCGTGGCTCTGGTCGGATTGATGATCAAATAGTTTGATTTTATCAATGGCTTACTCTAAAATTTTTTCTTAAACAAAGGAGTTTATTATGCAGGTACTCAATCATTTCACAAGCGAATTAAATCATTTTGTCGATAGCTGCAATGGATTTAACCTGTCAGCGAAGAGTCTTGGCAAAGTCGGGCTTGCTGCCGCCAGGGTCGCGGCCTTCATGGCAACCGCCGGTTTTGCAATCCTTAGCCTCTCCTCTCTTTTTTCAGGCAATTCAGCAGGATTTTTCAGCAGCGCCCTGTTCGCTCTTGGAGCTCACGAAGCCTATCGAGTGATCGTAAATTTCGAAAACGATAGATGCAAGAACTTATTCAGAAATACAATCCTATTAGATCCCATTTCCAATTTCATCGACAAAATCGTCTACCAAAAGTAACCGCCAAAGTCAACTTTCCTCCGGAAAGTTGACTTTTCCTCTCTTCCCTTCTATACTCGTTCTTTACTTAGATAAGGACGTAAATCCATGATTGATATTAAGCTCATCCGCCAAAACCGCGAAGAGGTCGAGGCAAAGCTCCGCACCAAAGAACCGGATGTGGACCTAAGCGCCATCTGCCGTCTGGACGAAGAAATCCGCAATCTCAAAACCCGCAACGAACAGCTCAAGGCCGAAAGAAACGAAGCCTCGAAAGAAATCGGCAAACTCAAGCGCGACGGCAAAGATCCCTCCGAGGTGATGAACCGCGTGTCGGGCTTTGCCGAACAGATCCATGCCGCCGACGCGAAAATCAACGAACTGGAAAATAAACTGAATGAAGAGCTCGCCTCCCTTCCCAACATCCCCTCGGACGAGGCCAAAGTTTCACAAAATGTCGAAGACAATGTGATCGTCAAAGAGTGGGGGCAAAAAAGGGAATTCGATTTCGAATTCAAAAACCACCTCGAGCTTAGCGAATCGTTAAAGCTGTTCGACTTCCCCAGAGGAGCGAAAATTTCCGGGACAGGCTGGCCGGTCTACCGCGGGCAGGGCGCCCGGCTCGAATGGGCCCTGATCAATTACATGATCGACACAAACATCAAAAACGGCTTTGAGATGATGATGGTTCCCCTTGCCGTTAAACGGGACACGATATTCTGCTCGAGCCAGCTGCCGAAATTCGAAGACCAGCAATTTCACATCACCGACAAAGATTACGACTTTTTTTTGATACCCACCTCTGAGGTTTCACTCAACGGCCTCCACATCGACGAGATCATTCCCGAAGAGCAGTTTCCCATTAAGTATTGCGCCTACACCCCCTGCTTCCGCCGCGAGGCGGGCGCTGCCGGAGAGAAGGAGCGGGGCCTCATCCGCGTCCACCAGTTCAACAAAGTAGAAATGTTTTGTTTTACGCTCCCCGAACAGAGCCGGGAGGTTTTCGATATGATGTGCGCCTCTGCCGAAGAGATCCTGCAAGGCCTCGGCCTTCATTACAGAAACGCCCTCCTTGTCACAGGAGACATGTCCTTCGCTGCCGCCTATACCGTCGATATCGAAGTATGGCTCCCCGGGCAAAACCGCTACTACGAAGTCTCATCGGTTTCCAACTGCACCGATTTTCAATCCAGAAGATCAAAAACGCGCTTCCGCAAAAAAGGGGAAAAGCCCGAACTCGTCCATACCCTCAACGGATCGGGACTGGCCACTTCGCGCCTCATGGTCTCGCTTCTGGAAAACAATCAAAATCCCGACGGCACAATAAACATCCCGGAAGTTCTCCAGAGCTATATGGGAGGAAAAAAACTCCTAACTCCGGAGAATGAATGAAAAACAGCAATGTCATCGCCGACCTGATTGAGTTTATCGACAACTCCCCGACCGCCTGGCAGGCAGCCGATCAAGCCGCCGCAAGACTGCTGAGCAGCGGATTCAAAGAGCTGAAAGAGGGCCATGCCTGGCAGACCGAGCCGGGAAAAAAGTATTTCACCGTGCGAAACGGCTCGTCCCTTTGCGCCTTTATCATGCCGAAGCAAATTCCGGAATCAATCGCCCTTATCGGATCGCACACAGACAGCCCCGGATTCAAACTAAAGCCTAATCCGGAATTCTCACGCTTTAACATGACCATGCTCGGCCTCGAGGTTTACGGCAGCCCCCTTCTCGGATCATGGCTCAACCGCGACCTCGGCATTGCAGGACGCATCGCATTCATCGACGAGGGCGGCCGGCTTCAGGAGATGAATGTCGTTCTTGACCAACGCCCCGTGATCATCCCCCAGCTTGCCCTCCATCTTGACCGCGACGTAAACAAAAAAGGACTCGTTTTAAACGCACAGCAGCACACCTCGGCAATCGCTGCAATCGACGAAAGCGGCTCCGGCTCCTACCTCGAGCCTATTCTTCGCGACCTCGTCGCTTTTAAGCAGCTGCTCGATCACGACCTCTTCGTCTTTCCCCTGGACAAAGCCCGGTTTGTCGGGAGGAATGAGGAAATGATCAGCTCCTACAGAACCGACAACCTGGCAGGCGTTCATGCCTCCCTGCAGGGGATATTGTCCGCCGAGGCGGACGACTCGGCATTGAAAATGATTGTCCTGTGGGACAATGAAGAGATCGGGTCGGCAACGCCTCAGGGCGCCGAATCCCCTTATGTCCTCCATGTTTTAGAACGGCTTGTCGATCGAAGCGACCTTCTCAGACTTCTCCCTCAAAGCTTGTGCGTCTCCATCGATCTTGCCCACGGCGTGCACCCCAACTATTCCGACCGCCACGACCCCAACCACTCCCCCCTTCTCGGCGAGGGGATCGTTATCAAATACAACGCCAACCAACGCTACGCGACAGACGCCAGATCGTCAGCAATGCTGCAAAAAGTGTGCGCCGACCACAAAATCCCCACGCAAAAATTTGTCGTCCGCTCAGACATCCCTTGCGGCTCGACCATCGGCCCGCTGCACGCCAAAGTCTCCGGCATGCCCACCGTCGATATCGGCATACCCCAGCTTTCCATGCACAGCGCCCGCGAGCTCATCGCCTCGGCAGACCACATCAACATGGCCCGCCTCGCCTCGGCAATTTTTGCATAAAAAAAACCGCGGCATAAAATGCCGCGGTTTAGATTCACAATCAGGGGTTTAAGCAGCGTTTTCGCTCATCTGCTCGTAGTCGAGAAACTTCCACATCTTGCCCATAAGCTCTTCTAATTCCCTTTGAGAGCCGTAAGATGGATTCTTGCTCAAATGACGAAGGGATTCTTTCAAGAACGCCTCCCTCTCACCTTTGGGAAGACCTTTCATTTCCTGTCTGAGAGCGGCGACTAGGGCCAGCCGGGGATCGTCTGGGTTTTCCTTTTTGATTTGCTCGTAGACATCTCCTTTTCCGATCAAACTGACCAGTTCTTCTTCAGTCACCCACCCCGTTTCTTTTTCATAAAAGAGAGCGAGCGAATTCAAAAGAAATTGAATATTCAAGCGGGAAACTAATTGCGCCCTTTGTTCATTTGTTAAAGAGGAGAACAGTCCATGCTTGTTCACAACATCGTGGATAATTCTCTGATCCACCATTTGCAGAGTCTGATAAGCTACCTGGTTGGCCAAAGCGAATCGAGGCAGATCTCCTCTTGCTTCTTCATTTCTTCCTGCAAGAGAAGCAATAACCGGCGATATAATTCCGCTCGAAATCATTCCTCCTGCAATAGCTATTGCCGGCTGCACTCCTGCCGGCATCATATTGAAGACCGCGGGATTTAAATTATGCACACTGTTCATACCGACAAAATTCGCCGCAGGATTCAGTTGAGCAAGAGCAAACACAGTCCCGAACATGAACGCGGCATAATTGGCAACAGCAAGGCTTGCGCTCACTCCTTCAGGCCCTCCGCCTCTTGAATCGAACGAAGCGGAGAATCGCCCGATCTGATCCAATCCCATCCGAATTTTCATCTCCAGCTCTTCTTTGTCTAGACGTTTGTTTTCTTCAATATTTGTTTGCCATGCATCCAATATGTGGGTGATCACCTCGTTCTCCACCTTGTTGAACATGATCAAAAAAGCTTCAATATCCGTTCGAGCCGGCGTCCTATGCTGCGAGGGCTCCGAAAGCGCCGGATTTCCGGGTGCCTGAACTCCCTGAACGTCGACCTGTTCGAGTTGTTCCAAAGTGTCGACCTCGATGGTCTGCTTTGATTCTACAGACGCTTCCTTAGTAGCTGTTTTCGATTCTTCTATCTCATTGGCCCGCCCCAGTTGTTGAAGCATGCTTATTACGTCACCAACATTATCTGACATAATTTATACCTTCATTAATTAGTTTCACAATTAAGAGAACAAATATAACATTCCCTTATTAACATTATACCACAACATAATTAAATTTAAAAATTTAATACCTAAAAAAAACTGCAAAACTCAGCAAAAAATTTGCACTATTTGACCAATTTTTAGTATTCTTCTTGATTTTAGGAGTAAATATGGAAAATAAGCCGGCGCCCCCTTCACATTTCAAAGGCAAAGAAGCGGTTGAACATGTTGTGGAAGCTCAAACTAAAGGCCTGATAGCCAAAGCCGAGTCCCATGGCGAGGAAATACCGGGCCATATTTCAGCAGGCGCCGACGCGGCAAGAGAAACTGCCGTTTTTTTTATGTTTCTCTGGTTCTTCACGCCGGCACAGACTCATTTTTATCCCTATATCGTCATCGCTGTCGGTTGGCTCATCTGGAAAATGGGGCGGAGCGCTTGGCTGGGGTGGTCCAGGCTTGAAAGGCTGCACCGCCTTGTGACGGAGGAAAAATGGGAAATCGACCACCACAGGCAGCAGGAAAGAGAAGAGCTGGCCGCCCTTTATGAGGCCAAGGGATTCAAGGGAAAGCTGCTCGAAGATGTGCTCGACGTTCTCATGTCCGACGACGACAGGCTCCTGAGGGTCATGCTTGAAGAGGAGCTCGGCCTCTCGCTCGAAAAACAGGAACACCCCCTCAAGCAAAGCCTTGGAGCCGGAACCGGCGTCGCGGCCGCGTTTATTGCCGCGGCGGCCGGATACTTCGTCCATGCCGAATACGGTATTATCGCCGGATCGCTCATTGCGGTCGGTTTTGCCGGAGGACTCTCTGCCTATTATGAAGGAAATCAAAAAATTCCGGCTGTCATATGGAATCTCGGCGTTGCCGTTTTAGCATGGGGATGCGCCTACTTTCTTTGGGACTATCTAATTCGATGACTACTGCCGCCAAAAAAAGCACCGTCGTTTTCGACGAATTTTTCGAAATGGGGCTTGAAGACCATGTCAGCCCCTTCCTCACGCCCCAGTCCCGCAAATGGGGAGTGAACATTATGCTCAGATCGTCGATACTCTCGGCCATCCTTTTAGCCGCCGCATTTTTCCTCCGCTTCATTCCCAATCTGGAACCCCTTTCGAATTTCTGCCTTATGGGCGTTTACTTTTTCGCCGGAGTGCCCGCCCTCATCGAATCGATTGAAGATATATTCAAGCTCGAGCTCAACATCGACGTCCTCATGACCCTTGCAGCCTTCGCCTCGGTGTTAATCGGCAGTCCCATGGAAGGAGGCATGCTCCTGGTCCTTTTCGCTCTGTCGGGCTCTATGGAAGATGCCGTCACAGAAAAAGCCAAAGGGGCGATCAGCTCGCTTTACAAGCTTTCGCCCTCAACAGCGGCTGTCGTTGAAGAGGACGGCGCCTTGCACGACCTGTCGATCAAAGATATCGCGCCCGGAACAAAAATTTTAATCAAGGCCGGCGAGGTCGTTCCCTTGGACGGCGAGGTTGTCGAGGGGGCCTCATCGGTCAATCTCGTTCACCTCACCGGAGAAAACATGCCCGTCGCCAAGGCCCTTGGAGACCAGGTCCCTGCAGGAGGCAAAAATCTGGAAGGATCGCTGACGCTCCGCGTGACGCGGCCAAGCTCCGAGTCCACTGTGGCCCGCATCATCAAACTGGTCACCATCGCCCAGGACGCCAAACCCAGAATCCAAAGGTGGTTCGACAGCGTCAGCGAAAAATATGCCGCAGTCGTCATTTTTCTTACCGCATTTTTCGCCATCTCCTTTCCATTTTTATTCAACCTCCCTTTTTTGGGAGAAGAAGGTTCTCTCTACCGTTCCATCGCCTTTCTGATTGCCGCCTCCCCTTGCGCGCTGATCATCGCCACGCCCATAGCCTATTTGAGCGCCATCAGCGCATGCGCCCGAAAAGGTATTCTCCTCAAAGGAGGCGTGATCCTCGACGCCATCGAAAAATGCACCATCATCGCATTTGATAAAACAGGAACCCTGACAACAGGAGAGCTGAAGCTGGCCGGTATCGAGTCTTTGCAAGACGCCGGGGATGAAAATTTGGCCTTAAGCATCGCCTATGCCCTTGAAAGAAACGCCGTCCACCCGATCGCCCGCGCCTTGACCGACTACGCAGCGGGCATGGGCATCAAGCCCGCGAAACTCTCTTCGTTCAAGTCTATTCCCGGATACGGGCTTAAAGGCGAGTGCGAAGTCGGCTCACAGAAAGTCCCGGTGGCAATCGGCAGCCCGGAGCACATAATTCCCGACATCTCCCAAGAAAAAGCCCGATTGCTCGAAACCCTTGCGAAAGAGGCGAAAAAAAACGGCCAGGTTTTGGCTGTTTTGCTCATCGGCAGCGATGCCGTCCTCTTCCGCTTCGAAGATATCCTGAGGGCGGACATGGCCGAAACAATCCATTCGCTGAAAAAAACAGGAGACTGGCGCCTGATGATCCTCACCGGCGATCACAGGGAAAACGCCCAAAAAATTGCCGAAGGGCTCAAGCTCGACGAATATTACGCCGAGCTCAAACCCGAGGACAAACTCCGCATAGTCAGCGACCTTTCCGTCAAAGAAGGGTTGATTATGGTCGGCGACGGCATCAACGACGCCCCCGCCCTGGCGCGCGCTTCCGTCGGCATCTCGATGGGCAAAGGGGCGAGCACAACAGCCATTGAGGCAGCCGACGTCGTCTTGCTCAACGACAACCTCAACAAGCTGTCATGGCTTATGGCCAAAGCGCGGCAGACCAAATCCATTGTCACTCAGAATCTTGTGCTTGCCGCCGCAGTCATTCTCCTGGCAACAACGCCCGCGCTTCTGGGCTATGTCCCCCTGTGGCTGGCCGTCGTCCTCCACGAGGGGGGAACAATTCTCGTCGGCCTCAACGCCCTCCGCCTTCTAAAATAGCTTAAAAGCCCCATAAAACCCATTTTAAATAAAAACCACCTTTTTATATTGAATATAAATTAAATATTTTGTTATATTAAAAATATATAATAAAAAAGGAGATTAATTATGAGTATAGATCCAAGTC
>SLFE01000276.1 GCA_007124415.1 Waddliaceae bacterium
AGAATCTGGCGTTTACAACATCAGCGGCTTTTGCCGCTATTTCTCCGTAGCGGGGATGAATATCATCGGTCTTATCGATGGAGTCGCCTCCGGTCGAGACATTGCTGTTATTTCGAATGAAAATCCTCTCGCCATTTTTAGGAACGGAAGTAAAATCAAGACCCTGCTTTCGCAGCACTGTGAGCTCATCATCGCCATCCTTGAGGAAATACTTGGGGATCTTATGTTTTGTGATATCGTAATTTTTTAAGTGTATTAACTCTTTGATTGAATGAACCCCGTCTCCGACGATGTTTGCCGGTATGCGCACGCAAACTGCCTCGACCTTGCCGTCGATGACTAAAAAACGATACTCTTCTCCTTCCACAAAATCTTCGCAGATAACCTCCTGTCCATGTTGGAATGCACTTCCGATTGCTTGTTCATAAGCGCTCAGATTGTTTGCACCCACAATGTAGACTCCAATGCCGTAGTTCATTCTGTTGGGCTTGATAACAAGTTTTCTTCCTTCAAATCGATGATAACCCTCCAAGGCCTCCTTTGCCGACTCGAAAACCTCCCCTCGCGGAGTGGAAAACCCCTCTTCTTCAAGGAGGATTTTCGTCACTTCCTTATTTTCCATCATCCAATAGGAAATTAAAGGGTCGCAGGAAGTCATCGTCGCGCTTTTAACATACTCGATTTTGCCTCCGCTTCTGAGACGGAGGAAGTTCGCTTTTCGATCGAGAATTTCAACATCAATACCTCGCTTCAAGGCTTCGCGGATGACCGCTTGCGTCGAGAGTTCCATGTCTTCATACCCTTTGAGAATAAAGTCCTCATAGGCTTCGAGTTTAAAAAGATTTTGCATTGATTGGGCGGAGGCTTTTTTCATCTCTTTCTCAAACTCCTCAGGCAATGGTTTGGTCAACATATCTTCTCTCAGTTTGTTGGCAAGCTTCAGACCGTGTTCCCTAAAACTGCTCTTCGACTTGCCCAGATCCCTGAGGAGAACATGCGAGGGGGTGAGCTCGGGGTTGTCGATTTTTTCCATTTGTTTTTTGATGCTGTCAGAATAGGTTGTCGATTGCGAGGCCTTATCCAGAATTTCAGCCACAGGCAGCATCCCGCTGCAGATTTGCTCCGAAAAACTTTTGAGTGTGTCCGTCCGGCCGCAGCTGGAAAGTTCTAGAGTCGGGTCCCTTCCGCGGAGGGCGACAAGATTCTGATTATTTGTCAGCTGCTTTTCCTCCTGTTGGGTAATCCGTGGGCTTTCCATCAGAAAACAATAGATCAAAAAAGTATGGAGAAACTTAAGCTCGCACAAATCAGTTCCTTCAACATTCCAGGGATTCAAGTCGATTCCTCTGAGCTCGACATAAACAATTCCCTTATTCCTCAAGCCTTGAAGGGGCCTTATAGCTTTATTAACAGGAGGCTTGGGCCTGATCCTTGAATAATGTTCTGCCTCGATCTGTATGATGTGATCATTGATCTGACGATCGCCTATTGCTTTCCATTGCTCTGCCGGTGTCGTCACAGCGGACTCTAAATCGCGCAAATAGTCTTCAAAAGTGTTAAAGCTGATGCTGATTTGATTTTGCAATTTACTATAGTAGCCGTATTGGCTCATTCTGAGGGATGTTGCAAACTCTCCGCCAATAGTATCGGGCGCAATCCTCCGCAATTCTTTGGGGGCCTCATCGAAAAATGTTTTGTCGACAACCGGCGTCGAGCCGAAAAGATAAGTGACAATCCATCCGTATCTCAGATAATTGCGGACAATATGAAGGTAAAAAGAAGATAGATCTTTGCCGGGAAAAACTCGTTCAACAAGATCTCGGGAAAAAGAAAAGTTGTAGTGCACGCCTGAGAGCGACTGCATTTTTCTTCCGTATCTGTGGGCCAATCCCAGCCGGTAGAGCTCCTTCTCCTTTGCGGCAAGCGAGTTTCCAAAGCGGGCGATAGGGATTTGTTCCTCGGGCGGCAGGATGCAGGGCGAGCTGAAGGGCCAAAGCCTTTCTTCGCCGATCGCACGGTATAGATAACGATGGAGGAGATGCATGAATTGAAGGAGCAAATCTTCGGTTTTGAACACAGGAGCAACGAGCTCGAGCTGGGACTCGGAAAAATCGGTGCTGATAAAAGGGTTCAGAAGAGGCGAACCGAAGGCTCGGGGATGGGGCGTCAGCGCAAGTGTTCCGTCAGGATTGACCCTCAAACACTCTTTTTCCAGCCCATGTTTGGAATTCATGAGCAACGGATAAACATCATCGGCGCTGAGGGCTTTGAGCCTTTTCTGGAATGCATCAGTCATTTAACTGATTGATTATAACGGGAAAAAGTTATACATCAAACTTTTTATTTTCCCGGGCTTTTGAAACAAGTAGATCGCAAGGTGTGAACCGGTCTCCATGTTCTGTTTGCAGACGTTTCATGAGATCGACAAGCTTGCCGATCCCATAGTCGTTGGCGTATGCCAAAAGGCCGCCGCGGAACGGCGGAAATCCTGTTCCCAATATGAGGGCCATATCGAGATCGGAATCTTTGCTCACAATATTTTCTTCAAGACAGCGCCCCGCCTCTGCAAGCATGGCGGCAATGACCCTGTCGATAAGTTCGCTTTCGCTATATTTTTTGTTTGATTTTTCAATGCTATTGAGAATTTCCTGAACTTGCGGGTTAGGGCTATTTTTCTTACCCTCATAAATATAGAATCCTTTGCCCGATTTCTTCCCCTTTAGTCCTTTTTCTGCCATTCTCTCTAAAATCTCAGGAACCCTCATACGAGCCCCATAGGCTTCCTCAAATTCTTTAAACACTTTTTGACTCACGTCGATGCCCACTGTATCTGCCAAAATGAAAGGATCCATGGGCCAGCCGAAATTTTCAGTGGCATGGGCGAGTCGAGACATGCCGGCTCCTTCCTGAAGTAGGTGCATCACTTCGTTTGCCTGAACGGCGAAAATACGGTTAACCAGAAATCCGGGGCAGTCTTTGACGACAATGGGAATTTTTTTCCAGTCCAAACAAGTTTTAACTACGGTGTCCACAGCTTTTTGAGACGTTTTTGGTCCCGCAACAACTTCGACAAGAGGCATGCGGTTGACCGGATTAAAAAAGTGCATACCCACAAATCTTTCAGGACGCTTCATATCTTCGGACATATTCTCTATAGTTAAAGACGAAGTGTTGGAGGCGATGAGCGCATCGGGCCTTAATCTCTCTTCAAGATCGGCAAACAACTGTTTTTTTAAATCGAGATTTTCTGTCGCAGCTTCAATGACTAGGTCTTGTTGATTAAAACCCTTATAATTGATGCCCCAGCTGATTCTGTGCTGCATCAAATTGATCGCATCTTGCGGCAGCCGCTTGATTTTCTTGATCTGCTTGTAAATACCCTTGATTTCATTTAATCCTGAAGAAACAGCTTCCCAGTTGATGTCTTTCATCCGAATGCTGTTTCCGCGATAGCTTGCCAACCAGGCAATCCCGCTTCCCATCACACCTGCACCAAGAACGCCGACGCTGCTTACTTTTTCCGCCTCAGGGGCCTCCTGTTTTTTCAAATGTTCCATTCCAAAGAAAACGCGAATGATATGCTTAGCAATGGAAAATCCTGTATTGCAGTTTTTTACAAAGACTTCCTTTTCCCTTTCAAGCCCTTTTTCAAGAGGCATAGCGATCGTTTCCCTAATCAAGCCGATGGCAACAATTGGAGAGGGGTAATGTCCTTTTGTTTTCTTTTCGACATTTTTTTTGGACTGAGAAAAAACTATTGAGCGCCCGATCGGATTTTTTTCCAAAAGCCAGTTCATCATTCCTTTAGGCTTTTTTCTGTTTGTCTTTCGTTGCAGGCATTTTTCAATTGTTTCAGGAAGCTGCTCCTCAAGAAATTCATGAGGAAGAATATAGTCGGCAAAGCCGATTTTGAATGCCCGCTTTCCGTCTACCGGCTTGCCGGAGAGGATCATTTTAAGCGCCTGCTGCAGACCCACCAGTCTCGGAAGGCGTTGAGTGCCTCCCCATCCCGGCATAATCCCCAATGAAACTTCAGGAAGGCCGATAGAAGTTTTAGGGCTGTCGGTCACAATGCGGTACTTACAGCTGAGGACAAGCTCGGTGCCGCCGCCGAGGCATGCGCCATCGATCACGGCAATAGTAGGAAAGGAAAGTGTTTCAAGGCGTCTGAAGACGCGGTGGCCCTGATCCAAGATCTCGCGAATCTTGTCAGGATCGCGCAGCAGATCTTCAAATTGTTTTAAATCGGCCCCGGCGATGAATGTTCCGGGCTTGCCGCTTTTTATCACTAAAGCCTTGACGTCTTTTAAGTCATTGATGATGCTTTCAAGCTCATCCATAACTGACTTGGTGAATTTATTGATTTTTTCATCGGGAAAGTCAAAAACTAAAAACGCGATGCCGTCTTCGATGTCAAGGTTCCACGCGCTCTCCATTATTCCACCTCCAAGACAACTGCTTCTCCCTGACCACCCCCAACGCAAAGCGTTGCGAGTCCGCGATGCAACCCTTTTCTTTTTAGATCTTTAAGTAAAGTTAAAGTGATTCTTGCTCCCGACGCTCCCAAAGGATGCCCCAAAGCGATAGCGCCGCCGTTTATGTTGAGCTTTTCCAAATCAATTTCTCCGATAGGTTCATCGCGTCCCAATTTTTCTTTGCAAAATCTCTCGGAAGCCATAGCCGCTCTAACAGCTAAAACTTGTGCTGCAAAGGCTTCGTTGATCTCGATTAAGTCAAAATCCTGAAGCGCAAATCCAGTTTCACTCATCACTTTCGAGGTTGCAAAAGCCGGGCCTAGCCCCATCCTGGCAGGATCGAGCCCAACGTATGCGTAGGCCGTCAAATATCCCAAAGGAGTGATCCCCAATTTTTTAGCTTTACTCTCTTTCATTAAAACTAAAACACAGGCTCCGTCGGTCACTTGGCTGGAATTTCCGGCTGTCACCGTTCCCGTCAGCTTGTCGAAGGCGGGCCTGAGCTTTTGCAGCTGCTCAAAGGTCTGATCAGCGCGGACGCCGTCGTCGAATTCCTGCATTCCACCGGTTTTGGTGTTCGGAATAGGATGGATCTCCTCGGCCATGTAACCTTCTTCAGCCGCTTTCGCCGACCGTTTTTGACTGTTCAAGGCATACTCGTCCTGCTCTCTTCTAGTGATATGAAAGTCACGGGAAAGAATTTCCGCTGTCTCCCCCATTGTTTTGCCGCAGATGGGGTCTCCGATTGCGGGAACGACCGGAGAGAGAAAAGAAGGGCGGAATTTAGCAAGAAGCTTAAGACGCTGTGTCATCGATTTTGCCCGCTGCATCTTAAAGAGCCAATTCCGCATTTTTTCGTTATACTCAATTGGAACATGGCTCATAGATTCGACCCCGCCGGCAAGGTATGTATCGCCAAGGCCAAGTTCAATTCTTTGGGCCGCTATGACCATCGATTCCATGCCTGAGGCGCAGTTGCGGCTGACTGAAATGGCCGGCACATGCTCCGGCAGACCACCTTTCACAGCAATCACGCGGGCGACATTATAAGCATGGGAAGGGCACATCACGTTGCCCAAAATGACTTCATTGTAATCATCAGGAGCGACAGGCACTCTTTCAATGACTTCTCTAACAGCGTAAGCTCCTAGATCATCAGCTTTTAAATCACGAAAAACCCCCATTGCCTTACAAAATGGCGTTCGCACGCCATCGACAATCGCGACCCTTTCCTTCATGCTGCCTCCCGTGAATAAATATCCGACACAATATTTTGGTATTTTTCTAAAATTTTCTTTCTTCTCAGCTTCATCGTGGGAGTCAACTCACCGCCTTCAATTGTTGGAGTTTCCAAAATAAAGCGGTAATCATGTATCCTCTCCCAGTGATTTAATTCCGAGTTCAATTCCTTCAACAGTTCTTCCATTTCTGCGATGACAAATCTCGACTTTAAAAACTCTTCATCGCTTAAATCAACTTTATTGTGAAGTTGTTTTAAGTTTTGAAGCACATTTTTGTCCGGAAAGAGAAGAACAGAGGCGTGGGGCTGGTTCTCGCCGATGACCATCGCCATATCGATCAAAGGGGCTTGGGATATTTTCTGTTCTATCGGTACCGGAACAACATATTCGCCTTGGGCTGTTTTAAATGATTCGTTCATCCGTCCCCCGATCGTCAGATAGCCGTCTTCATCAAGAGAGCCGAAATCCCCTGTGTGCAGCCAGCCGTCTTTATCGATTGCCAAAGCAGTGGCCTCAGGATTTTGGTAGTAGCCCCTCATAACTGTCGGCCCTTTCACCAAAACCTCGCCTTTTGAGCTGATCTTGAACTGAATGCCGGGCAATGGGGGTCCGCACGTCCCCACTTTCTGTTTTCCCCAACGATTGACCGCAATCGTCGATGCCTCTGTAAGCCCCCATCCCTGCACAATGGGTACGCCGATGTCGAGGAAGAAGTGGTGAAGCTGAGGGTTCAAGGCAGCACCTCCGGAAATCACCAAGCGCAGCTTGCCGCCTAAAGCTTGTCTCAGCTGGGAGTAGACAAGGCGGTCCGCAATCGGCTGCATGAGCCACTTGTACAGTCCCCCTTCCCTGTTAGCTAAATCGAAGGCCCAAAGGCCGAACGCCCGTTTCATAAGACCGGCGTTTTGAATCTTTGTGAGCATCTTCGAATAAATTTTTTCCATAAGGCGTGGAACGACGATCATGAAAGTCGGGTGAATTTCTTTGCAGATATCGCCTACAATAGTGAGGTCGTTCAGATAATACGATTGAATTCCCCAGGCAACCATTATGTAATTGATTTGTTTGGAAAAGATATGAGGCAGAGGCAGAATACTTAAGAAGCGCTCCCCTTCTTTCCATTCGAATTCTTCGTAATGGATGATGTAGACAAGATTTTTATGCGTGAGCTCAACCCCTTTCGGCTCTCCGGTGCTTCCGCTTGTGAAAATAATCGTTGCCAAATCATCCGAATGAATGCCGTTTTCCATCTCTTCATATAAATGCGGCGATCTCTCGTGTATTTCTTTTCCCTTCTGGATGATGTCCCATAAATTAAAATCTGCCTTAAACTCGGCATCGTCTTCAACCTTGATCACGCCCTCGAACAAGTGAGTATGAGGGCCGACCATATCATACGACTCGTCCTCGCCGACAAAAATGAAACGAGGCTTGGCAACCCCTACTTCGTAAACAAAATGTTCTTCAGAGAGATTGGCGAAAAACGGGACAGTCACCCCTCCGGCTATTGCTATCGCAAAGTCGGCGATGAGCCAATACGGCGATGATTTGGAAAATATGCCGACCCTGTCGCCTTTTCGAAGGCCAATCGCCCTCAATCCCAGCGCAGCGCACTGAACATATTCGATAAATTCATCGGAAGACAAATATTGCCAGTTTCCGTTTTTGTGATAGGCAAAAGCCTTTTCATTCGAAGGGCTCTTGCTGAACCTGTGCAAAATATCCGAAATATTTTCTAAAGGATCCATAATCAACTCCTTGGCTAGTACTCGAATTCTATGCAAGTAATATGCCAATCAATCTGATCTCTATCCTTTGAATATCACACCAAAA
This sequence comes from Waddliaceae bacterium, assembly GCA_007124415.1. Taxonomy (GTDB): domain Bacteria; phylum Chlamydiota; class Chlamydiia; order Chlamydiales; family SLFE01; genus SLFE01. The sequence goes on from SLFE01000276.1 coordinate 7,550, forward strand.
CAAGAAAAAATAGTAAAAATGAACTTCTTATATAAGCGAATCATATTAAGAAACTTATAAACTATAATGCCAATACCTGCGGAATAATTGCTATAAATCATTAAACCTGTAGAATGATTCGATATGGTACAATTCTATGACTCTCATGCCATTGAGGGCGCTCAATGGCCGGCCGATCAAGATGGCGGGCAGGCCCGCAAATTCCTGGTTCC
>SLFE01000071.1 GCA_007124415.1 Waddliaceae bacterium
GAAAGATCGAGGAGGGCGAAAGCGTACGCGAAGCAGTCCTTCGGGAGACCTTCGAAGAAACCGGAATCTGCCTTGATGAAGCCAAATTACGCTTTGCCGGAACAATCTTTTTCCAAAAGCCCTGCGGTGACTTTTCCTATCACATCCACTACCTGGAATACACCTTCCTGCCTCATATAGTTTTGAATCGCGAGCACACCGAATACCGTTGGCTTTCAATTGACGAGACCGCCAATTTTCCTATGATGTCAGGAGCGATCGAAGCCTTGGACCACTTAAAAGCGCTGCTCAACCAGCCGATCTAAACCCGCTGCGGCAGCATCTGCTTTGACAAATACTTTTTAGCAGCTTATCCTTCGTAAGCAAAACTTCAGGAGGCAGTCATGGTACCAACAGCATCAAAAAAACATCTATCCTTATACTACGCCAACGCATTTCTTTTATGGATCGGGGTAAAATTCCTTATCGCTTTTGAAAAGTTTGCAGCCTTCAAACATTATACGGGGAAAAATTTAAGGAACCATAAATGGAAACTCATCGCCGGTTCTGGGGCTCTTACAGCGCTTGCGGTCATCGCGTTTGCCAATCGCCACAACAAATCCAGCCTGTCTTTGGAGTTTTCCCGGGTGGCGCAAATCAATGAGCGGGAGCAGAATCCAAGTTAACTACGGAGCGTTTGTATCAGCTCCTGCGCCTCGTCCGATAAAGGATCGGCAAGAAGAAGCTTAAGCTTATCCGCTTCAATGCGGGAGAAGCGATACAATGGAATTCCTTGTTGAATCAGCGGAAGGACGGTGTCCGGTCGGTTGAGTATAATTTGAAAGCGGGGCAATCGGATTTCAGCTAATTCATTCATTTTCACTCCCCCTTTTTTCAGAAGTGAAAGAGATTTCAAATTGGAGAGCGCAACCTTAAACTCCTCAAGAAAAAAAGGCTCAAGATCGCTGATTTGCATCTGAAGCTCGGGAATGATTTCGAGCAAAGGGAACCGGGAAAAGGCATAAACAATCTGATCCTTTGACAACGTAAAGAGGTCTTTAGGTGAAATTCCCGACTTCTTGAGCTTAACGATACCGTCGGCATGTCTTAAAATTTCCGGAAGGATCAATGGATAACGAGCCAGATCGTTTATGTCCAGCCCGGATTTTATTAGCTTTGCCACTTCTTCAGGATAGTTTGTTAGCTGCGCTATGATTTCCAAATCGATTTCAAGAATTTTCTCGTAAGAAATATCAAGCTTGCCCGCAATTTGAATCATGGGTATGTAATCGTTCATACGCTCTAAAACGGTCTCAAAATGCCTATCGGGAAGGGATCTAACATCTTTCAATCCCGCCCCCTTTTCCAGAAATGAGAGGAATTCTTGCCGATGCCGAAGCAAAAGATTCATTTTCGAATGTTTTAGGGTTGCCGCTTCCCGGAAAATCTCTGGATCGTTTTTATAAGCGGACAAAAAGAAGTCGAGATTTTCCAATACCCTTTCCAAATTATGCGAATCGAACTTAAAAAGTAGTTCTTTTGAGACTTTCCGATCAATTAATCTTAAAAAAGCATCTCGATGAGAAAGGATCATGAACATTTGCCAAAAATTGAGCTTCTCAAGATCGTCTTTTGCTACGCCTTTGTCGAAAAGGGGCTGAAAGGAAGGCGATTCTCTCAGCTTTTCAGTATTGATCTTTGCGATGGTATCGAATTCAACGCCTATATCAATAAGCTTGATAATTTCAGGGACATGCTGCAAAAACCATCCAAAGTCCCAGTCGGGAAGATTGACCAGCTGCTCCCATGCGACCCCATGCTCGAGGAGCGAAAGCGTCTGCTCAGGACGGACAAGCATCTCTTCGACCCAGTTCCACCTCAATTTTAAAAGATCTTCTGTTGTTTTAAATTGCTTTAAGATCAAAGAAACCGCCCGCGGATATTGCAGGATCAGCAGCATTTGATGAGCGCTGAAACGGGCCAGGTCCCTGCAGGAAATGCCCTCTTCGATAATTGATAGGAAGTTGTCCTTTTGATGAAGTATTTCTATCAATTGCAACGAATCGAATTTGTGAAATTCCTTTGGCGAAAATCCTTTTGAGACCAAGTCTTTAACCTGATCTGAGTCGATGCAAAGAACTTGCAGCTCCTGCCAGGCAAATTCTAAAAGTTCTTTGAAAGTAAAAATCTTTTTACTGATAAAATCACGGACGACATTCGGATACTCAAAAATCACGGTTCTATGGCCAACCTTGGAACTCAGGCCGCTTTTTTCCCATTCCCCGCTTGAGACTACATCCTTAAGCTCATCTGGAATTTGCGGTCCGGTCATCGAAAACCTGTCGAACCTCTAATCGCGATTAATGTTAATTGAATCCCATGAAGCACGCCTTCTTCATACCGGAATTCGGGATGGTTTTCCAACTCGGGAAAATCGTTTGGCTGCAGCAGATCGTCCTGCGTCACGTGGGGAACGATTCGCTTAGCCAGTTTCAGCAATTTTTCCTGCTGGCCCGAGATCAACTCCTCAAAAAGATTTTCAACTTGCATTGGATTTTCTCCTTTTACTAAAAAACTCTTTTAACAGAAAAGATGCTTCGGCGGCATAGACCCCTTTTCTGACTTCAATATCGTGCATAGGATGCTTTTCGCCGAACAGGTCCACCCAACTTCCCCCGGCTCCATGCCGGATGTCGGGCGCTCCCCAGACAACGGTTTTGACCCGCGACAAAAGCATAGCTCCGGCGCACATGGCGCAAGGCTCAATAGTGCAGTAAAGTGTCGTATCGAGCAGGCGCCAGTTGTCCAATGCGTTCGCCCCCGCCGTCAAGCAGAGCATCTCTGCATGTGCCGTGGCATCTTTGAGCAATTCGACCTGATTGCCCCCCCTCGCGATGATCCTCCCCTCTTTGACCAGCACCGCGCCGACAGGAACCTCCTCGGAGGCAAACGCTTTCCACGCCTCCTTCAAGGCGTCAAGCATGAATTTTTCATCATCCGTTGAAGGCGTTAAGTGAAAAGGAAAAGGTTCGGAGTTCATTGCTTTTCCTTATTAGCAGCCTCTATCAAACCCATGTATATGCTTTCGGGGAAGACAACCGAATTCAAAACGCTGAAAATTAAAGTATCTACCGCTCCAAATAGTTTAACCGATTCATTTGCAAGTTCTTTTGAAAACTCCAAATCCAGCTCTTCAAGCTTGGTAAAATCCTCGGCCACAGTTGATAGCTTAGCCTCGAAGAATTCATAGACGTCATTGTGCTTCAAAAGCCATCTATCGGTGAAAAATTCCCAAACTTTTTCATTCCCCTCTTTGAGCAATTGCGAATAAACAGGAACCATATCCTCGGTTTTAAGCTTATTAGGGTTTTTGCTGCCGAAATGACCCTTCAAAAATTCTTGATCCTGTTTAAGGTGGTCCTGGCGCAGATCCCGCCTGATCGAACGGATGATATCGGGTATAAACTCCTTGAGCAGCTCGTATTGCTTGGCATGTGTTGAATTTTTTAGCATAATCGTTTATTCCTTATAGTTAAGAGAACATCCAGCCCTCCATCAACTTGGTTTTTCTAAGCGAGAATCAAACTTAGAAACTTCCCAAAGTTGATTGAGCGCTATAAAACACTTTATCAATTTTGCGGATCTCAATCAAGGAAGAATAAGATGGGCAAGGACGAACACTACTTCTATGAAAAGCCCATATTCCCCGACCAGGAAAAGGAATACATTCAAAATCTGCTCAAGAAGTATAAAGGGGAAGCGGCTACTGAAGAAATAAGAAAAAAAATCTGGAACGAGCTTCAACATGAAAAGCATTTGGGCAATATTTCCATACCCTTCAAAATTGTCTCCAGAAGGGATGAATACGGCAGATATCCCGACATGATCGAAGTCATCCTCGACACTAAGTTGTAGAAGTAACACTTTTTTTAAAATTCAACCCTCTTAATTGCGAATCGCCTATTTCACCGCCTCCGCCCTGTTTTCCTTCATTTCGCTTGATATATAAAGCCTTTTCATGCTAAAATTTAGGCTTAGAAACAATTGAAAGAGGTTTAACACAAGAGGGGGTCCTCAGGATGTCACTAGATAAGGGTACCAAGGAAGAAATCACCAAGAAGTTCCAGCTTCACGAAAAGGATACCGGATCTGCCGATGTACAAATCGCCATTTTAACGGAAAGAATTGTTGAATTGACGGAACATCTCAAAAAATCGCCGAAGGATCATAATTCACGTTTGGCCCTCCTCAAGCTTGTCGGCCAAAGGCGGCGCCTCCTTGATTATTTGAATTCAACTGATACAAAGCGTTATCAGGCTTTGATCAAAAAACTTAAATTAAGACGTTAATTGAAAACGGCCGGAAGATCCGGCCGTTTTCCATTCCCCCTTTTTGTCAATTTACCTCTTGAAGTTAAAGAAAAAGATCAGCAAACTCTCAAACATAAATTGACGGTAGATTTATCGAGGCTTTACTCCCGGAAGGGAAACGATAATAAAACCGGAAACTTATGCATACAACATGACAATTTTTTAAAAATATACTTAACGGGAGCTGAGGTTGAATTGAAGTCAGAAACTTCTCATTAAACTTTTTTTAAAGAGAAATTTCTGAGTTCTATTCGAATCCGCCTCACCTTCCGAATCAAACTATAGGAGTACATTCATGCAAAGAAAGACCATATCCGTGTCTATTGGCGATGACAAAGAAATTACTTTTGAAACAGGAAAAATCGCAAGACAGGCAAACGGCGCCGTCTTAGTAAAAAGCGGTGAAACCGTTCTTTTCACTTCCGCTTGCGCAAATTTGAAGCCGAACACGACCAACGATTTTCTCCCCATGACCGTTGATTACCGGGAGAAATTTTCCTCTGCCGGAAAAACCTTGGGCGGCTACTTAAAAAGGGAAGGAAGACCGAGTGAAAGGGAAATCCTGCTTTGCCGACTGATAGACAGACCTATCAGGCCGATGTTTGAGGAAGGATATTTTTGCGAAACGCAAATACTGGTCTATGTCTGGTCATACGATGGGGTCGTCTCTCCCGATCCTCTAGCCCTTTGCGCCGCCTCCGCAGCGCTCGTCATTTCAGACATCCCGCTGATCAAGCCTATTTCAGCAGTGCGGGTCGGAAGAATCGACGGAAAATTCATCATCAACCCCACAATGCTGGAGCAGGAAGAGTCGGATCTGGACTTGCTGATGGCAGGCACCGAAGACGCCGTATTGATGATTGAGGGGTACTGCGACTTTTTAACGGAGGAAGAGGTTTTGCAAGCCATTGACTTCGGGCACAGCGCGATTAAAAAAATCTGCCATACTCTTTCGGAATGGCAAAAAGAGGTCGGCAAACCAAAAAACCGCGAGGGTCTCCGCCCTCCTATCGCAGACGAGGTGTACTCCGCCGTCAATGAAATCGTCGAGCCTATGCTTGAGAAAACGCTCCGTATTTTCGACAAACTTGAAAGGGAAACAGCTCAGTCGGCCATGAAGAAGACAGTCATGGAAACCCTGCTGCCTGAAGGCGAAGAACCCAAGTACAACAAACTTGAGGTCGAAACAGTGCTGAAGAAGATCCAGGCGCGCTACCTCCGTCAAATGGTTCTTGAAGAAGGCCTCCGCTGCGACGGAAGAAAAAGCACAGACATCCGTCCGATCGACATTGAGCAAGGCGTTCTCCCAAGAGTTCACGGAAGCTCGCTATTTACAAGAGGAGAAACCCAGGCCATGGCTGTCTGCACCCTCGGCGGCGAGACAATGGCGCAGCGCTACGAAAGCCTGGACGGAGACGGAGCCAGACGCTTCTACCTCCAGTATACATTCCCGCCGTTTTCCGTGGGCGAAGTGGGACGCTCCGGCCCTCCTGGGAGACGAGAGATAGGACATGGCAAGCTTGCCGAAAGAGCTCTGCAATACTCTATCCCTGAACAGGAACAATTCCCCTACATTATCCGTCTCGAGTCCAACATCACCGAGTCGAACGGATCGTCATCCATGGCCTCGGTATGCGGCGGATGCCTGGCGCTGATGAATGCAGGAGTTCCCATCAGCCGGCCGGTTTCAGGAATCGCGATGGGCCTAGTTCTTGAAAACGACCGCCACGCGATTCTCTCCGACATTCTCGGAATTGAAGACGCCCTTGGCGACATGGACTTTAAAATTACAGGAGACCACGACGGCATCACCGCATTCCAAATGGATATAAAAGTCGAAGGGATTACTGTAGAGATCATGAGGAAGGCTCTTGAACAGGCCAAACAGGGACGCACCCACATTTTGAAAAAAATGCTGGATGTTGCCCCGACCCACGCTTCAGAGATGTCCGAGCACGCTCCGCGCATTGAGACTCTGCAAGTCAAACAAAGCCAGATCGGAACAGTTATCGGGCCGGGGGGATCGCAAATCCGCGACATCGTAGCGAAAACCGGAGCCCAGATCGATATCAGCGACGATGGTATTGTCAACATAGCCTCTCCGAACAGAGAGGGTCTTGAGGAAGCTGTCAGAATCATCAAAGGATTGACAGCCGAGGCAGAAATCGGAAAAACCTATACAGGTCCGATTAAAAAAATCATGGATTTCGGCTGCTTTGTCGAGATTCTGCCCGGCAAAGACGGCCTCTGCCATATTTCCGAGTTTGACAACCAAAGGATTGACGATCTCAAAAAGCATGTCAAAGAAGGAGACAAAATCACAGTCAAAGTCCTCGACATCAACCAGAGAGGTCAAATCAAGCTCAGCCGCAAAGCTGTCCTGGCAGACAGCAACAAGTCCTGATCCAACCTTATCGAAGCCCGACCCCTACCGGGCTTCGATACCCTTGATCCAAAGAGCGCAAAGTGGAAGTATAACTTGGTTTATGGTAACAATGGAACCGGGTTATGGTTATTACGATTATCAGCTTTTGCGTCTTTTTAGGAATTTTCCTCTTTATCGGGGTGTTGTCGGTCATAAAGAATCGGCATACAAATCTTGATTACCTCCTTTGCGAGCACACCGTCCGCCCCTGGATGGTAGCGCTGTCTGCAATCGCCACCAATAACAGCGGGTATATGTTCGTTGCCATGATCGGCTACACTTATTCCTATGGACTCTCTTCGGTATGGCTCGCAATCGGCTGGATTTTAGGCGACCTGGCCGCCTCATTTATCGTCCACCCCCGCTTAAGGGAGGAAACGCAAAAGGAACACGCTTTGAGCTTTACAGAGGTCTTGGGAAGCTGGAGAGGCACCGACTTCAGATATGTCAGATATTTAGGCGGTCTTTTAACATTATTATTTTTAGGAACTTATGCTGCAGCTCAACTTGGAGCCGGCAGCAAGGCTCTGCACGTCTTATTCGGATGGGATTATCGTGTCGGAGCGGTTTTGGGCAGCGTCATTGTTCTCCTTTACTGTTTTGTCGGTGGAATCAGAGCCTCGATTTGGACCGATATTGCGCAGTCGTTTGTGATGCTGGCAGCAATGTCAGTACTGGCGCTGTCGGCGCCGTTTTTTCTCGTGGGTCACGGCTATGCGCGGGTCACGGGGCACGAGGCAAACGGTTTCTCGCGTCCGGAGGTGGTGGCGTCAGTGGCGGCATCGTGGATCGCCTCGCTCGCCGCGTTGATCCCGGTGGCACTGCTGATACGCAGGCGACTCGGGGGCGAGAACCTGGCCTGGCTCGTGCCGGTGCTGATCGCGGCGGCGGGGCCGGTCATC
>SLFE01000070.1 GCA_007124415.1 Waddliaceae bacterium
GCGTGCCCTGTTACAGCTTACTTTGCGAAAAGAAAATGGATTATAGTAAAGTTCTCGAAAGTGAATGGCAGATTGAAAAGGGTTAATAATTTACCGCGCATGCGAAGGGGACGCCTTGCCCCCTTCGCGGTAAGGTTTTAAGACAATCAGCAGTTTGAATCAGATAAGAGGCATTTTCTGGCAATTTTATAGGCTTCATCAGCCGTAGTCCAGCCTCTTTCAGTGAGTTCATCAGTCGTCTTCGCTACTTTGGTCCAATCTTTTTCAGACACGGCTTGGTCCCTTAAACTTTCATAGTTCGAAGGATCCACATCATAAAGCCAGCAATCACTCCAAAAATTCCTGTTTTCACTTTCGAAGTTAAAGGATCGCAGGCGCATCCCTTCTTCCCTTTCGTTCTCCCAGATATATCGGGATTCGGCTTATAAATTTGATGCGCGCCAATTGTAGCGAACCCTAAACCTAAACCATAAGGAATTTGCGATCGAAGACAATTTTGCATGATAACCTCTTTTTGATAATGTTTGGCGATCTGCGCGGCGCAGGCCGCAAAATTACAATGATTATAGCGGAGGTTTCAATTCATTAAAAGGTTGACCCTAAGTGACTGTGAAGGATGCAATGTCGGAAAGGGGCAAGAGAATAGCCAGCATGACTAGACCGATGACGCCTCCCATAATGATGAGGATGATCGGCTGTGCGAGCGCCACGACGCGGCTTAAAGTTTTGTCGAGAGACTCTTCGTACATATCGGCAATGCTGCTCAGCATGGCGACAGTACTTCCCGAATCTTCGCCGATGGCCACCATTCTAGGAACCATCGGAGGGATATAACGCGATTTTTTAAGCTCGACGCTGAGCGAGCTGCCGTCCATAATGTTTTGCTCGGCCTCGACCATCTCGCTTTCGATAAGACGATTATTGAGTACCTCGCGCGACATTCTAAGCGCCTCGATAAGCGTCAATCCCCCCTGCTGCAAAGAGGCCATTGTCCTGGAAAAGCGGGCGACTGCCGCCTGGATCATGAGCGTGTTGACGACAGGTATCCGCATCAAAAATTTTTCAATCCTAACCCGCCCCTTTTCCGTCTTGAATTGCCAAAAGAGATAGCCGGCCGCGCCGACGAAAAGGGGCACATAAACCATCCACCAGTCGCGGAAAATATGGCTTAAATTCAATACGAATTGCGTGAAATTATTGAGCTCGCGATCGGCGAAGATCCCTTCGATAGAGGGGACGACAAATCCGAGAAGAAGACCGATCACCAAAAGGGAAAACCCGGCAAGGATCGCAGGATAGATCATGGCGGTCGACACGTCTTTTTTCAGCTTCATCTGCTTGGCCAGAAGCTCTCTCAGTCTTTCAAGGACAAGTCCGAGCGCTCCCGAAGCTTCCCCTGCGGCGATCAACGAGGTATAAAGGCGGTTGAAACTTTGCGGGTAGGCTTTCATCGCCTCGGAGAGGGAAGTACCTCCCTTGATTTGATCGCAAAGGCTTAAAAGTATGCGGTGGTAGGGCTCCTTGCTGCATTGCTCTTCGATCGCAAGGAGGCTTTGATAGAGCGGAACGCCGGCATTGATGAGCTGCGAGAGCTGCATGGTAAAGGTGAGAAGGGCTTCGGGCTTGAGATTTTCTTTTGACGAGACTTTGACTTTTGTGGAAAGGCTGCTCACCATAAGCCCGCGGTCGCGAAGCTTGTGCTTGGCTTCCCTTTCGTTCTGAGCCTCGACGACCCCTTTTTGTTTTTTGGCTTTAGCGTCAATTGCCTGGTAGTAGTAAAGCGGCATTATTCTCCGTCCACCCCTCTGATCACTCTCAACACTTCGGCCTCTGTTGTCACCCCGTCGATAACCAGCTGAGCGCCGTGGCTGCGCAGCGTCTGCATCCCTTGTTCGACGCCCGACTGCCTCATTTGCACGGCATCGGGGCTTTTAACGATTTGCTGCTGCAGCACGCTGTTGATCGTGAGAAGCTCATAGACGCCGTGGCGGCCCTGATAGCCCGATTGGTAGCATTCGGGACACCCTTTGCCGCGATACAGTTTTCCGCCCGGTATCATTTTGCGGGTGATACCGATGCCCTTAAGCTCCGCGTCGGTCGGCTCGTAGGATTCTTTGCAAAGAGGACAGATTTTTCTGACAAGCCTTTGCGCCATCACGCCCACAACGCTTGATGAGAGTAAATAAGGTTCGATCCCCATATCGACAAGGCGGGTGATCGCTGAAGGGGCGTCGTTGGTGTGTAGAGTGCTGAGCACCAAGTGACCGGTAAGCGAAGCTTGAATGGCGATCTCGGCAGTTTCCAAATCACGAATCTCACCCACCATCACAACGTCGGGATCCTGCCTGAGGATGTGGCGGAGGCCGGCGGCGAAGGTGAGGTTGATCTTTGGGCGGACCCCGATTTGCGCAATCCCTTTGAGATTGTACTCTACCGGATCCTCAACGGTCATGATGTTGGTTTCTTCCGAGTAGAGGTCGTTGACGGCGCTGTAGAGCGTTGTCGTCTTACCGCTTCCTGTCGGCCCCGTCACTAAAATGATTCCCTCGGGAAAGTGTATCAGGCGCCTGAATTCTTCAACGGTTCTGTCGAGCATCCCCAACTGATTGAGGCCAAGGGTGATGTTTCCTTTGTCCAAAATACGGAGGACAATTCTCTCGCCATTCACGATGGGAACAGTGCTGACGCGGAAATCTATCTCCCGGCGCCCCATTCTAAGCTTGATCCTGCCGTCCTGCGGAAGGCGCCTTTCGGCAATGTCCATCTTCGCCATCACTTTGATACGGGTCAGAAGCTGCGACTGATACTCGGAAGCGGGGGTATGGCGGGTGTGCAAAACGCCGTCGATGCGGTAGCGGACGCGCAAGGTGTCTTCCAAGGGCTCAAAGTGAATATCGGAGGCATTTTGCTGTATAGCTTCGGTCAAAATGAGGTTGAGCAGCTTCACTATCGGAGAGTGTGCGTGGGTGTCGTCGAGAAGGTCGTAGGCCTCGATATCCATATCCCCTTCGATTCCCCCCTCCTGCTCGCCAAGATCGGCAAGGAGTTGGGAGGCGGCGCCATGCTCGGTATTATAGCAGTCGTTGATGGCCGACAAAATCAGGTCTCTCGGACTGTATACGGCTCTGACCGATGTTCCGAGGATCATCTGCAGCTCTTCGAGAGGAGCCAAATTGAGAGGGTCGGAAACGGCGACAACGACTTCATGATTATCTTTGTCGATAGGAAGGACACTGTGCTTCTTGACAAAGCTATAGGGCACTTTCTTATAGAGCTCGCGGGGGAGATTGATCATCGCGGCTTCTTTGACGACGGGCATGCCGAATTGTTTGGCTAAATTCTCGTTGACGTCATCGCCGCCGAGAACGCCGTGGCGCACAAGCTCATCGCCTATGCTGAGGCCGCTTTCAGCAGCTTCGGGAGCCTCTTCGTACTCCTCGTCCCGAGCGGGCTTTTTAGTGAACTTTTCCAACCACTTCTTGCCCTCCTCATACCACTCTCTAACGTCCATCGTAGTCTCCGCAAAAGCTGGCCCCCTCACCCCTTTTGATAGGAGCGGGAACGCATCCGATTTGCGTCGGGTAATAATGCGTGTGCGGATTGCCGCACAAAATTTTGATGGTCTGGGCAAAAGCGCGCCTCTGGTAAGCCTCGAGCGACTCGTTAAGACGGTAGAGGAAGGAGGGCAGCTCGCCGGGCCGCTCGTTGACTTTTTGATACTTGATTTTTTCAATGCCCACGCAGGGATCATGGATGATTTGCGGAGTCATAAAGACAATCAACTCGGTTGTCCTGTCTTCCATTTCATTCATGCTGAACAATTTTCCAAATCCGGGAATCTCTCCAAAGAAAGGAATCGACTGCTTGCCGTCGTTGGCCACTTTCCTGCGAAGGCCGCCCATAACCACTGTCTGTCCGTCGGCGATAAGCACTTCGTTTTTCAATACCCGCCTCACAACATTAGGCCTGTCGGGCGATTGCGGAGTGGGTTCGATCGTGTCGAAATTGATATAGGTTTCCAAAGTAATATAGTCAACATCGTCGGTATCAGGAAATTCGCTTTCTTCATCCCAAAGATGGACGGTCGGCGTCACTGTGATCGTGATTCCGTACTGTTCTCGCTTAAATGTGTTTTGCGGCGTGTTGGCATTGGTGGTGGCGATGAAGTTGATCCCTGTCTGAAGCGAGATCTCTTCCCTTATGCTGATCTCAGCGGGCGTTTGATTGATCGTAACCACCGAAGGGTTGGCATTGAGCGTTAAGTTTTCCTGAGTCAGCAAAAATTTGTAAACCAGATCGAACGCGGGGAATCCGCCATCTGTTCTGGGGCGGCTGAGCAAAAACTGAAAGAGGCCGAGGGCGGCCGGCTGGTTCCAGTCGATGCAGGACAAGCGGGATTGGCTTGCGCACCCGCCGATTTTCAGAAGATTGAGGCCGTAATCGGTATGCTCCCTTGTCCGGCGTTCGAAAACGAGGACATCAATCTGCACCATTTTCTTGGGGATGTCAAGTTTGGCAACGATTTGCATCAGACGGGGCAGCAGATCTTTTTCGACCACCATAATAACTGCCCCTGTTTTTTCGTCGACGATAAAGTTGGGAGTTACTTTCGGGTCTTTCGGTTTTTCGTGGACAGCGGCGGCCGGGTCGATCGGCGGGGTGTATATAACCGGTTCACCTGAGGCGTAAAAACTGTCGTTGAAGATAGGAAACGGTTCACGCGGCCTCTCTATTTGATTATATGTAACATCCTGGCTTTGGCTGACATCGGTCGTTGACAGCATTTGATCGGGCACGCCGTTCGGCGCCCGCCTTTCTTCCATTCGAATTCTTTGGGTCATCATGGCCGTGTAAACTTGTTGGAGCGTCGCCGCGAGATCTTCTGCGCTCGAGTGCTTGGCCCGATACCACTGGACGACCTTCTCCCTGCCGCCGGCGATTTTACTTTCAATATTGTGGATCATTTCCTCGGCTTTTCTGATTTCATCGTCGGTTCCGACAAGAAATATGGCTTGGGACAAGGTATCGAGAATAATAATCTTCAACCCGTTAACAAGATAGCCGTCGTCGGGCCGTGCCGGAGGGGCCCCGTCATTTTCAAGCACGACGGGAACATCGCTCATATGATCGAACATGGCCGAAATGACTTTCGCCATTTCTTCAGCTTTGATTTTAGTCAGAGGAACAAGTTTATAGTGCTTGCCGTTTTTTTCCGTCGCGGCAAAATTATAGAGCTTGAGCAAATCCTGTATCTCGCCAACCTGGGATATGATCAGGATTTCCCGTCCGAACTGTTCGAGCCTCGTGGTCATAGGATTGATAAATTTATTCAAAAAAGTCCAAGACCTGCGAACATCGGAGGGATCCGGCGTCAAGAGAAAAGCGATCCTCTGATTGCGGGGCAGGTATTCCAAATCGTCTTGTTTGTCGGTAATGTAATTGACTGGAGAGCTCTCCACATCGAGAAGGTAAAGCTCGCGCAAATAAGGATTCAGCTCGCGGATGCCGATTCCATTCTGAGTTAAAATCAAGTCGAGCATATTTTCCCATGCAGCCTGGGGAATGGGAATGTTGGAGTTTACGCTGATTTTTATCTCCGCGATATTCGGAGGCATGACATAGACGTAATCTTGCGCGCCGTAGTCGGTGACAAGCTGATCAATGGTTGTATCGGGCTGGTGCCAAAGAGCATAGATATCGGTCATTGCCGACTGGCTGGCCAGTTTCTGCCATCTCTGATTGACTTCCCTGATCTCTTTTTTCGTCTGCCTGACCTGCTGCAGCAGTTCTTCGTAGTCTTCGGGAGGAGCATCCAGCGCGTATAATTCGTAAACATCGGCATAAAGCTCGGCCAGATGTTCCTTTTTCTGCTCCAGCTGCCTGTTTGCCTCAATCAGTTCAGCTTCAAGCTTAGGGTCTAAATCGGTAATGCCCACCGCCAATCCGGCTCTTTTCTCTTGGATAGTCTGCGCCTGCAAACAAGAACAAAGAGCTATAAAAAATAAGGAAAGAACAAAAGATTTTTTAGTTGTCATTATAAGGACTCTTAATTTCAGTTTCGTTTCCGTTGCCCATCATCTCATTGGTAACTTTGGGCACAGTGATAACAGTAATTGTTGATTGAGGAACATCGAGTTCAACTTGCTGCATATCGGTTCTTGAAGCGTTGAAAAGAGTGCCGACAAGCACTTGGCGGTCATCGCGCTTCTCAACTCCGTCAAAGACGAACAAGGGGCCTTGAAGCTTCCGTTCGACATAAGCGTCGATTTCCTCGACCGTATTCAACTTTTCCCAGCCGCCGTCTGTCTTCACCAGCCAGTCTTTGGGGGTGAGGGTCATCCGCTCATTGCCCACCTCGAACACATATTGCGAACGGGTGCGGGCCGAAACGAATTTAAAATTATCTTTGAGCTGCTCGGGAATCCAGCGTTCTCTGTTCTTTAACAGGTTGAGGGCCACTTTGTTTGAACCTTCCGGGTTCCAGAGCTCAAACGTCAAGAGCCTTTCTGAAACCTTTTTCAATTGCATCAAGGGCTTTCCGAACGTTTCGGGGCCGGGCGTCGCTTCGGACCACTGGCATCCGTTCCAGACAAGCACGTCCCCCTCGTCCACGAATACGGAATACACATCGTCTTTCTCGCCGAAATCAATCCGCTGCTTCCTCCCCTCCTCTTCGTACTCTTCGCCGCCATGCCTTTCAAAAAACTTGTCGGAGCCATACCATTTTGCCTTCTGCCTTGCCAAAAGAGTGCCGTCGACGCGGTTTTGCCCGATATCCCATGCCTGGCCGCGGTTGAACCGTGTGAATTCTTTTTGAGCCAAAGAAAACTCCGCCCTGTTTTTCGGTTCCTGGACGATCTCCCCCTCTTCATTGACCATGTAAACAGAAACGCTCGCCGATTCGTCTTCGGGCTCGATCTCGATCCAAAGGGTTGTCGGGCTGTTGCCGGGACTGAATGTGTAGCGGGGAGGGTGCTGGGTCCTGTCGTAAAGCAAATAGAGCCTATCTCCCGGGGCCATAGCCCCTTGCTCGTGATTATTAGCCAATCCGAAATGCACGGCTTTCGAGTCGAGGTTCGCATCGGGACGGCCGTTGGGGCCGTAGTAGGTCAATAATTTTCTAAGATCGGGAAGCTGCATTTTCGGCGGGGTGTAGTTCAAGGTAAACAGATCGGTACCAATGGCGTCATAGCTTAATTTTTCAGGACGGAAAGCGCTTTGAGGCAAAACTTTGGGTTTAGGCTGGGCCTCGGAGACTGCAATGGATGAGGCGCGCGACAACGACAGCCCCCCTGCAATCAGCAAAAGGAAGGCGGCGCATCCGACGCTGCCGAAAGCGAGAAGCATCAGCCATTTTTTAGGCATTATTTGCAAGCCCCTAACAGTAAGTTAATTAGTGTTTTAATAGGACAATGCGTCCATTATATTATTCATACTTAATTATAGACTGTTAGTTTATTAAAGGCAAACACCTAGCGCGAAAACGAGAGAATTTCCCTTCTGCGTGTAAAGTGATTTTTTTAAAAAATTGCGTTTAATTAAAATTTTAAGTTTCAATACATTGAGATAAAGTAAAATCATTTTTTGCTTTAAAAAATAATCTATGTTCTATGATAAGAATAGAATCATTAATGATTA
>SLFE01000090.1 GCA_007124415.1 Waddliaceae bacterium
AAGAACGTCGAAATCGACTTTCGAGCCGTCTTCTTTTCCCAAAAGCTCGACATCGATGATATCGCCTTCTTTAACTTTATATTGCTTACCACCAGTTTTGATAATGGCGTACATGATTAACTCCTAAAATTGACTATCTGTACGTACAGCATACCCCAAATTACCCTTTGAAATCAAATGAAAAATCCCATTAGATAAGTAAAAAAGGCTTTTTAAGCGATGATGAACACACTTTTAATCAGGGATTCCTTTGAAGGGGAGGACATGGCCCGCCTCCGCAAAGAATTTCCCCAGTTTAAAATCATCACACTGGATGAAGGGGAAACCGTCCACAAACTCGGTATGGAAGCGTGCAGTCAAATCGAAATTATGTATGGATGCGCCCTGTCTGAGGCAGAGCTCAACTTCCTTCCGCAGCTTCATTGGATTCATTGCGACTCCCCCTACCTGGACGATCTGTGCATGGATGCTATTAGAAAGTTGGGAAGTGTCTTAATCACAACGACTAAAGAAGAAAATCTTATTCAAGTAGGAGAATTTGCCATCGGCGCCGCACTGGCTTTTTCCAAAAAACTTTTTGATTGGGAGATCGAAAGCAGAAATCCTGAACATATTGATCTATTGGAGCTTAGAAAGCAGATGTGGAAGATCCAGGGCAAAATTTTTCTTCAGATAGGGCTCGGAACAATCGGTAAAGAAATATCCAGAAGAGCAAAGATGGAAGGGTTCAGGGTTTGGGGGATGCAGAAAATAGCCTCGTTCCATCCCGAATGCGAAAAATGCCTCACACCTGACCGGCTCCCGGAAGCTCTTCCGCAGGCAGACATTGTCTGCCTCGCCATGCCGAGGGAGGAGCCCGGCCCTTCGTGGTTTGACAAGGAAAAATTTTCTTTAATGAAAAACGATTCAGTTCTTCTGGTATTCGGATCCGGCTCGGCCGTCAATCTCGACGACCTGGCGGAGGCTGAAAAAAAAGGAAAATTCAGGGGAATCCTCCTGGACGCGCATTTTTCTCCCCCTATACCTAAAAACTATCCCTTATGGAATAGGCCCTACGTGATTGTTACTAACGAATCAAGCATATATCCCACCACCTTCGAACATAGAAGCTTCAATACTTTTCTTTACAACCTGCGCCAATATCTCCACGGCAATTTCAGCGACATGAAAAATCTGATAAAGACCAAATCAGTATAAATCGACTCCCTCGGGAAGAAGGCCGTTGTACTCTTCGCAGCGGTAGAGAATCATCGCTTTGCACGGCTTTCCATACATGCGGAGCAGCGGAATGATCCCGACAAAACGGATGGTTTTAAAATAAGGCTTAAGCGCCTCTTCGAATTGAGCGATTGCCTGCTCTTCGGTACGGTGCTTGAGGGGATACTCTTCAAATACGGCAAAATATCCCGTTCGTCCCAGCTGCTCGTCGGCAAGGGTCGGCCAATAGGAAAATTGATTTTGCCTCCTTTGCCAATGGTTGAAAAAGTAGGCTCTTTTTTGACCAGGGGCATAAAAACTCAAGAGAGAAGCTCCCTGATAGCGATCGCTGAACAAAAAATGTTGTTCAGGCAAATAACCCGCCTGAACAATCGGGTCCGCTATGTTTTCCCATCCCAGGCACTCATTGAGCCGATTCAATTTCTGAGGAAGGGGCATGGCGGGCAAGACCCCTTTTGTCTGCACAGCCGTAAGAGAAAAAACAAAACCGGCAATAAACAGCGAAAAACCCAAACCGCTATAGAGCCATTTTCTTCCGTGAGTTAAGTATTCGATGAGGAACCAGGCCAAATAAACAATGATCATCGGATAGATATATACGCACCAGTTCCCCTGCATTTTTTGAAAAAGGGAAAAACTCTGATAAGCGGCCAAAATCAAAAATGAGGTCATGCCGAACAAGCGGAGAGCGGGAGGAATTAAACTTCTTCTTCTGAAAAGGGGAGCAAATGAAATCAATAGGCAGATGAACAAAATCGGGGAGAGCAGCCCGGCTTGGGCCCCCATGAAATCAAAAAAGTTTCCCTTGAGCAAAGCTCGTGACGCGCCGGCCCCGTGACCTCCGTTCATAGTGCTCCAGACGTGGTGGAACGTGGGCCATCCCCGCGAAGCGTTCCAAATGAGAGGGGAAAGCAAACCGAGAAGGGAGACGGCGGCCCCTGCCAAAATCGACCGGCTGCGAAATGCAGGAAACATCACGCTTCCGAGCAGGACCAAGCCCCAGATCAGATAAATCGGCCACTTGAAAATAGCCCCGAGGGCTATGATCATTCCAATGAGCAGATAGTTGGGAGTGCGTCCTTCTCTGGCCGCCGCAGCGAGAGGGATGCAGGCCAAAGTCCAGAACAAGGCCAGGCCGGCATCGGTGGTGGCATAATAAGAGGCGAAAAAACCCATTGGGGTTAAAGAACTTATGATTCCCGCCCAAAATGCCGTCCGCCTCTCAAGCCCCGAAACCAGCGACAAGACATAAACCGCAAGGGATATCACAAAAGACAGGGCAACGGCACCGATTCTGACTCCAAGAACAGTATTCCCGAAGATCCGGGTGCCCAGCCAGATTTCTAAAGCAATTCCTGGAGGCTTGCTGTAGTAGCCCCAATCAAGATTTTGACTCCAAGTCCAGTACTGAGCCTCGTCGGGAGCCAGCCCAAGCCCGCCGTACCGAATAAGAGCCGACATGGCAAAAGCTTTTATCAGCAAGATTCCCAAGAGGAGTAAAAATGATTTATCTCGAAAAGTCCGCATGGCTATGCACTAAATAT
The DNA here is from genome assembly GCA_007124415.1 of Waddliaceae bacterium. Lineage (GTDB taxonomy): Bacteria > Chlamydiota > Chlamydiia > Chlamydiales > SLFE01 > SLFE01. The sequence continues at coordinate 2,763 of SLFE01000090.1, forward strand.
TATCATAGATTTGTCACATAAATAAAGAAATGATATGGGTCAGGTAGAAATAATAGTGAAACGGGCCGGTGGGGGTTCGTATGCAAACAATGGAGCGTCGAGGGCAGCTTCCCGAAGATATGCAGCTCGACTTAAAGAAAAAAACTCTTCCGCACCTGCTGGAAGAAGCCGCCTCGCAATTTCCCGATAAAATTGCGATATCCACTCCCGACGCCTCGATTTCCTTCAGATCATTGAACGAAAAAGCCGATCGCCTTGCCGCTCAATTAATCTCAAAAGGCATTCAGCATCAATCACGTATCGCAGTCTTTGTCGAGCGGTGCCCGGAAATGATCATCGCGATGTTCGGCATTTGGAAAGCGGGCGGCATCTATATACCCGTCGATCCGCTGATGCCCAAACAACGAATTTCCGATGTCATAGCCGAAACCAATCCGGCCCTTTTGCTCTCGGGCATAACCCCGACTCCCAGCTATCTGCAAGACGAGGTCCCCTCATTATCTCTTGAGGAGCTTATCTCATCGCCTCTGCCGGAAGACTATCAGAACTCGGATAGTCCTCTGCATCCAAAAGAAGGAGCCTACATTGTCTTTTCCGACGAAACAACCGGCAATTTTAAAGGAATAGAAATCAACCATTTAGGAGTTGTCAACCTGGTTTACTGGTACCGAACCCGCCACTTAGTCGGCCCCGGCGATACAGCCGCTCTTGCAGCAAGGCCCTGTTCCGATCTGTCGATTGCCGAAACGGCGGCAACTCTTTGCAACGGCGCCTCAGTAAAATTCCCGGCCAATGATGTCTTATCAAACGGCCATGCGCTCATTGAATGGATAGAAAACGAGGCTGTCTCGCTTATCTTTCTACAAATTCCTTTGACCGAAACACTTATACAAATAAAGTGGCCTCGGGAAACACCTCTGAGGATTTTGTTCACCGGCGGGGATCAGCTAAAAAAGCATCCGAAACAGAATCTGCCCTTCACCCTCATCAATAATTACGGTCCGGCGGAAAACACCGTCATCTCAACGGAATACCGGGTCAATTCCGATGAAGACTCTCTTATTATTCCTATCGGGCAGCCCATTGCCAATGTTAAATCGTTTGTGATGGATAAAACAATGCAGCAAGTTCCCCATGGGGCCGCAGGGCAACTCTGTTTAGGAGGAGCAGGACTGGCCAAGGGCTACATCAACGACGAGGAGCTGAACCACAAGCAGTTCATCGTCCACACGCAGCTCGGAAAAAGGCCCGAAAGACTTTTCCTTACCGGAGACCTGGTTAGAAAGCGAAACGACGGAAAACTCGAATTTTTGGGAAAAATCGATCAGCAGGAGGCTCTTAAAGATGATAGAATCGGCATTTCGGCCGTTGAAAGCATTCTGAATTCACATCCTGCCGTCCATCACGCCGTAGTCAAATTGGTGGAGATCGGCGAGCAGCAGACACTTGTCGCCTATTGGGTTCAAACCGAAGGGGGGCATGTTTCCAAACAGGACTTAAAACGGACGCTGAAAAAAAGGCTTCCGGCTCATATGGTTCCCAAAAAATTTATTCAGCTAAACCAAATTCCTGTCGGAGCCAATGGAAAAATTTGTTATCGACAGCTCCCTACTCAGCAGCTTGAGGGAGAAACTGCCGACGAAGACGATATTCCGCAGAATGCAATCGAAAAACAGCTTCAGTCTCTATTTCAACAAGAACTTGGCATCAATTGCATCGGGGTACACAAAACTCTGTTCGATATCAAAGCCACATCCTCGGGCAGCAAACACCTCCTCTTGAAAATCAACCAGCATTTTGGAAAACATCTCACTCTCGCCCACCTTCTAAAACATGACTCTATTTCCTCAATGGCCGAACTGATTATGACTCCCTCTTCGCAAATTCCCAAAGATGATCTCATCGAGTTTCAAAACAAAGGGGAAGGAGGGCCCATTTTTTGCGTTCATGGACTTGAAGGGGATCTCTACCCTTACTACCTGCTTTCAAAATACTTGGGATCGCACCATCCCGTCTACGGCCTCCCCGTAGAAGAGGAAGACGATTCCATCGAAAAAATGGCCGAAGATTATGTCGAAAAGATACTGCGGGCCTACCCATCGGGAAAACTCAATCTTCTCGGCTTTTCGATCGGAAGCTATGTCGTTTTGGAAATGGCCAGACTCTTGAAAGAAAAGAATAGAGACGTCTCACTTGCGGGCATTATCGATACGTATGCTCCGCATTTTCTGCAAAAGCACCCCTTGTTAAAAAGGCTTCAGATCAACGCCTCGCATTTTTTCGCCCTCACTGCCAAGCAGAAGAAAGATTTCCTAATAGCAAGATGGGAAGATCTGGAAGAAAAAACGTCGCACATTTTCGGGATAAAAAGCGAAGACAATCTCGATATCATCCCCGAATCGCTCAAATTAACTTTCCAAAAAGCTATGAGCAGCTACTCGCCCAAGGCCTGCGAGGTTCCGATAACCCTTATCCTTCCGCAGGATGAATCGAATCATCACTGCCAAGACCCGTCAAAAGGATGGAAAAACCTGGCGGGCAACTTAACAATCGAAAAAGTTCAAGGAACGCCTCAATCAATTCTAGAAATTCCCGACATCAAGCAGCTGGCAGACATCATAAAAAAACATGCCGATAATAAAACCTCTTACATTTAATGACAGAAATCTAATCAATGGCTATTTTTCCCGCTATCCTCCCATTTTTTCGGAATGCACTTTCAGCAACCTGTTCATATGGGGAGAGGACCGCCCGACCTCCTTTTGTGAAATCGAAGGGACGCTGATTTTCTTAATTGAAGAACATGTCATATTCGGCCCGCCGATCGGCCCTTTGCCGATCGACGAGATCGTCCCGCGCCTTCCCTTCGATGCCAGCAAAGCTGTCAGGACGACCCTCCCATCGAATATGAAAGCTCTCGACTGGACGTTTAAAACCAGCCCGGAAAATGCCGACTATGTTTACCTGGTTTCCGAGTTGAAAGATCTGCCGGGAAGCAAATTTCAAAAGAAGCGGCAGCTTGTAAGAGGCTGCCTAAGCCGTTATGAATGCGCCTACGAACCGCTTGACAGCAGCAACCGAGATGAGTGCCTCGATCAGTATCGCAGTGCAGGCAGCAGACACGCATCCGAGCGCCATGCTGTCGAAAGGTTGTTTAAACACTACAACCAGTTCGATGTTTTCGGCGGAGCGATCCGGATCGAAGGAAGGATCGAAGGGTTCATGATCGCAAAAGCCCTCAATCCCTCAACAGCCGTCGGCCACGCTGAGTGGACGAACCACAAGTTCCACGGCCTTTCCGAGCTCATGCACCATTGGATGGCAAAATACTCTCTCGAGAACTTCTCTTACCTCAACCTCGAACAGGATCTCGGCATTTCCGGTCTCCGCGAGGCCAAGCGGCGATTTCGCCCCGACCACATGGTCGTCAAATGGGAAGGGCGGAAAAACTATTGATTCTCTTGGCGTGATGGGGGTACTCTTGTCGAGATGACTGATGAAGATTTGAACAGATTAAACAGGCAGGGATTGATCGCCGGGCCCGGAGAAACTGAAGAAGAGTTTAAACGGCGGGTCGATTACTGCCTTTCTTTAAACGAAACCATGGCAGAGGACTTCTCAGAGGAAGTGCCTTTCGCAAAGCAAAACAGCAGGCTCGCCGCGCCGATATTGGAAGAGTCTTTTGAACTGACAAAAAAACTTTACGACGTCAAGCCCGACTGGATACCCTGCTTTTTCAGCAATTACCATCTCGCCCCCTGGCACGGGGGGTGCGCCTGGATCTTCCAAAAAGACGACGACACGCCGATGGGGGCCTTTCTCCAATTGAGAAAGGCCCTATTTCGCAAATCGGTTTATTTCGGCTTCTATAAAAGAAAAGAGCTGGTGGCCCATGAGCTTTGCCATGCCGCAAGGATGATGTTCGAAGAACCGGAGTTTGAGGAAATGCTGGCTTACCGGACATCTTCGGCCTCTTTTCAGAAATACCTCGGTTCGATTGCCCGCTCCTCGATCGAAGCGATGGTGTTTTTCCTGGCTGTGTTTTTGATCATTCTTATCGACATCATGGTTTTAGTTTCCGGGTATGAGCATCTCCTGGAACCGCTGATGTGGCTCAAACTGATCCCTTTGGCAATGGTTGCCTACGCCGGCATGAGGCTTTGGAAAAGCGGCAGGACTTTCAGGCGGTGCTTTAAAAATTTGCGAAAAACCCTCGGCGCAAGCGATCCTGCCAATGCTGTTATCTACCGGTTGACCGATGAGGAGGTAGCGAAATTTTCCAAAATGCCTGCCGATGACATTTTGGCTTTTGCGAAAGAAGAAAGAAACAAAGAAGTTCGCTGGAAGCAAATTTACGAATACTTCCGCCGCTGCTGAGCGTTTCCAATGTTCAAGTCTCTTCTGTATTTGGCAATCGTCCTTCTGGCGCAGTCGATGCCCATGCTTTTCAGTTCTTGGCAGATCATTTCATCGGACAGGGTGCTTTGCTTATTTTCCTCGTCGATGAGCTTTTTGATTTTATCGCGGACAGTTTGCGCCGACATGTCGGACCCGTCCTGTTTTTGATAGGAATAGGTAAAGAGCGAGCGAAGGGCCAAGACTCCCCTTGGAGTGTCGATATACTTTCCCGAAACGGCTCTTGCGATCGTCGATTCGTGCAAGTCCAAATCCTCGGCGATATCCCTCATGGTCATCGGAACAAGCTCTCCTTTCGGGCTGAGAAAAAATTCCTTTTGCGCCTTCATTATATAATTCAGAATGCGGGAAATCGTTTCATTTCTCTGAAGAATATTTTTTATAAGCCATTTTGCCGACATCAAATGCTGATGAATGTAATCCTTTGTCGAAGACTCGAGAT
>SLFE01000165.1 GCA_007124415.1 Waddliaceae bacterium
AAAAAAAATACAAACATAACGAAAACAATCTATTAAATTTTTTTATTGTCATTTTGGGTTGCTGTATTTGATTTGAAGAAAAAAACAAGCGCTCGGCGATCCGAATGACCAAATCGCCGAAAGCCAATATTCTTAAGTGGATTGCTTTTGATGCTCTTCGATGTACTTGATCGCGTTGCCGACGGTTCGAATTTTTTCTGCGTCCTCGTCAGGAATCTCGGTTCCGAAACGCTCCTCGAACGTCATGATCAATTCCGTCAGATCCAATGAATCGGCGTTAAGATCTTCAACAAATGAAACTTCAGGAGTCACCTGGCTCTCATCAACCCCCAGCTGTTCAACAACAATTTCAATGACTTCTTTTTCTAAAGACATAATTTTCTCACTCCTATTTACTCATCAATCGTTGCGAAATGCAATGATTGGATTTTATTAAATATAACCCCCGTCCACGGTCACAACCTGGGCCGTAACATAATTGGACAGGCCGCTTGCCAAAAACAGGGCGACGTTCGCCACATCTTCAGGATCGCCGTAACGCCTCATAGGGATCGCCGAAAGAATTTCTTTCTTCTGCTCTTGCGAAAGCCGATCGGTCATAGGCGTTTCAATAAAGCCCGGAGCAATGCAGTTCACATGAATATTTCGCGACGCTAATTCTTTTGCGAGAGCTTTGGTAAAACCGATCACTGCAGCTTTAGACGCGGAGTAGTTGACCTGGCCGGAATTGCCTGTCATGCCGATGACAGAGCTCATATTGATAATTCTGCCGCTGCGGGCGCGCATCATCGGCCGCGTGACCGCCTTGCAAAAATTATAGCAGGATTTAACATTTACATCCAGAACCCTGTCCCAGTCCTCTGCCTGCATCTTCATCAGGAGTTTATCGCGTGTGATGCCGGCATTGTTGACGAGAATATCGATATGCCCCTCTTTGTCAAGAACTTTCTTGACAACATGGTCGGCCTGTTCTCCATCGGAAACATCGGCAGCATAAAAATTTACTTGAGATCCCGGCACTGCTTCCAAAATTTCTTTTACCGCTTTTTCCCCTTTCTCCGAACTCATTCCCACTATTGTAACTTTGGCGCCATGAGCGGCAAGCTTCATGGCGATAGCTTTGCCGATTCCCGAGGAGCCGCCTGTTACGATCGCTACTTTGTCTTTTACCAATTGATCCACCTAAATTATCGCCTCCTTCTCAAGTTTGCGTAAATCTTCAACTTTTGCCACGCTGATCGTCCGGCCTGAAATGCCGATCCGTTTGTTCATTCCGGCAAGGGTTGCCCCCGGCCCTATCTCGACAAACAAAGCAACGCCTCCATGATTCATCGCTCTTATTTCCTGCTCCCAACGAACCGGCGAGGTCACTTGATCAATTAGATTCTGCCTCATTTGATCGTTAGATTCAACGAAATCTCCAGGAACGTTCATAGCGATTTTGACTTCGGTATCTTGAAGGGGAACTGAAAGAATGCGGGGTTGTAATTTTTTTTTCGCTGATTTCATTAAGCCGCTGTGAAAAGCTCCATGAACCTGCAGAGGAACAACTCTTTTGGCTCCTCGCCGCAAAGCCTCCGGCGCCGCCGCTTCAACTCCCTTTTCCGTTCCCGAGACAACAACCTGGCCGGGGCAATTGAAGTTGGCGGCCCAAAGATCATGGGGAAGAGACATATCCTCTACCATCGCCTCAACTTCTTCGGAAGACAGTCCCATGATGACGGCCATCGCCCCTTTAACCTCGTCGCAAGCCTCGCTCATGTAGCTGCCGCGATACTTGACCAAATTCAGCCCGTCTTCAAACGATAGTTTTTCCGCGGCCGCAAGTGCTGTATATTCCCCAAGGCTCAGCCCCCCGCAGGCGCCGGGGCGGAGACGGGGATAAAGATGCCGGAGCGTACGCCATATAGCGATGCCGGTGACATATATGGCCAGCTGGCTATGATCGGTCCGGACCAAAATTTCTTCGGGCCCTTCGAATATCACATTGGACAGACGTGATTGCAGAAGATCGTCAGCTTCTTCGAATGTCCGAGCGGCGACGGGATAAGCATCGGCAAAATCCTTGCCCATGCCGATATACTGAGTCCCTTGCCCCGGAAAAATCAGTCCTAACGCCTTATTCATATTCAACCTTAGTTAAAAGCGCAGACCCCCAGGTCAACCCCCCGCCGAATGCAACAAGCAGTAGGTTGTCGCCGGGCGACAGCTTGTTTTCATTCAACAGATCGCCCAAAGCAATGCCGATGCTTGAGGCTGATGTGTTGCCGTACTTTTCGATGCACCGAAAGATTTTTTCTTCCGGAATTTCCAGGTGTTTGGCCAGCGCGTCGATGATTCGCCCGTTTGCCTGGTGGGGGACAAACCAGGAAATGTCGGAATCTTTCAATCCCATTTTATCCAAACAATTTGTCGCCGAGGAGGCCATTCTCCTGACCGCGTGCTTAAAAACCTCTTTTCCCTTCAGCCTGACGTAATGCTCGCGGCCGTTAACCGTGTCGAGCGTCGCAGGTTTTTTTGCCCCGCCGCCCGGCACAATAATCAGGTCGGCCAGGGAGCCGTCAGCTCCCAGTTCAACCGATTGAATTTGAAGTCCGCCTCTCCGCGAGGAGACAACTGCGGCTGCGGCGCCGTCGCCGAACAAGACGCAGCTTGTCCTATCGGAAAAATCGGTAAAGGCCGACATTTTTTCGGACGCCACAATCAAAACATTTTTATATATACCCGATTCCACATAAGCCTTGGCCGATGAAAGAGCGTATAAATATCCTGTGCAGGCGGCCAAAAGATCGACAGCAGGAACATCCTTTGCCCCCAGTCCATTTTGAATGACTGCAGCCGTGGAGGGACAGAAATAATCAGGCGTCATAGTCGCAACCAGTATCATATCGATCTCGGCCGCCTCCATGCCGGCGTCCTTCAGCGCTGCCGAAGCCGCACGGATTCCCATATCCGATGTAATCTCCCCCTCTCGGGCTATCCGCCTTTCCTTAATGCCTGTGCGGGCAGTAATCCATTCGTCCGAAGTCTCAACCATGGCCTCAAGGTCGCGGTTGCTCAGAATTTTTTCAGGCAAATATGAACCCAAACCGACGATGCTGGCTGTCATTTTTTCACTATTCATATAATTAAAAACAAATTAAGGATAAGTCTAGCAGAACCTGCAATATAAAAAAAGATGTTGTTAGGGTAACCTAATCCGATTTAATTTACTTTAAAAACTCCTTTAGGGACAATGGATTGCATGCCAAACATCGAGGCAAGTCCATTTTGTGCTTGTGACTATATTATTTGATTTTGATAAGATCCCAAAAATATCGAGGTATTAAATGAACCGCTATCCGCCGCACCTTGCCAAAATTATGGAATTTTTTAAAAAGCTCCCCGGCGTCGGCAGCAAAAGCGCCGAAAGGTACGCCTTCAATATGATCGACTGGCAGCCGGACGAGCTTGCCCGTTTCGCAGGAGCTCTGGCCTCTGCCAAAGAGCTTCTGCAAAGCTGCGCCGAATGCGGATGCCTGACCCAGCAGCAGACATGTCCTTTTTGCGATCTGCGCACGCGAAGCGCAGAAACCCTATGCGTCGTCGCCCATTTCAAAGATGTCTACGCTATCGAGCATACCCATGAATACAAAGGGCTCTACCATGTGCTCGGCAGTCTGCTTTCCCCCTTGGAAGGAAAGAGCCCCGAAAAGCTTAACATTTCAAAACTCAAGCAAAGAATTGTCGAAAGCGGAGTGCGTGAGGTCGTCATTGCCATAGACTCGACGCTCGAGGGCGACGCCACTACTTTGTACCTGAAAAGAGAGTTGGAAGATCTTGATATTCAAGTCTCGCGGCTGGCCTTAGGAATGCCCATGGGCAGCTCTCTCGATTTTGTCGATGGAGGCACTTTGGCCAGAGCCCTCTCAGGCAGAAGAGGTTTCTAAATATGAGCATCGTCAATGTTAGCGGGCAGCAAGGCGACTTTAGTGATCATGATTGCGCGATATGCTGGAATCCTTTCGATGTGGAATCCAGCAAATACCGGACCAGTTGCGGAGTCAACACGCATCAAGACTGTATTATTGAACACATTAGGAAAACATTGCAAAAACCACCGCTATGTCCATGGTGCTGCCGGCCGATCACCGACCGAGAAATTCTGGACAAAAGCAAAAATCCGAACCACTTGATCGTCAGAGTTGTCACAATCGGCACGTTCGCTCTTTTCGCCGGAGCTACAATGGCCTGGCGAATCTATCAGCAGGGCCAATCGGGTTAATGCAGCCCGCCAAAACTTCGCTCCCCTTGCAATAATTAGTCATTATCTCGTATGATTAGTTTCTTTAATATAATTTTAGAACACTTGAAGGACACCTCATGTCTCGATGCCTACTTCTCTTTTGCGCTTTAATCGCCCTTTTTTCAACGACATCGCTTTTTTCACAAGTCGATATTTATGAAACTTTTGTTGTTGAACGGATCGACGTCAATGTCGTCAACGCCCCTCCCGGCACCATGATACATCCCGAAACGATCTTATCGAGAATGAAGACAAAGGTAGGCAGAACCTTTTCCCAGATCGACTTTGACGAAGACCTCAAAGGCCTGTCTGTCGATTACGACGACGTCGAACCGATCGTTCAAATTGCCGAAGGAAGAATCTACATCACGCTGAATATTTCGATGAAGCCCTTTATCCGGTCAATTCAATGGGGGGGCAACAAAACGATGTCTACCGCGAGGCTGCAGAAAGAGCTGGGCATATTGCCCGGAAGCGTTTTTGATCGGGCCGAATTCAACAGAGCCGTATTCGAAGTACGCAAATTTTATGTAAAAAAAGGCTATTTCGAAGCCGATGTCGAATATGCCGTCGAACACGACTACGCAACCAACGAAGTGGATATTTTCATTGATGTCGTCGAAGGACGGTCGGGAAGAATCCATCATATCAAGTTCGTCAACTTTACTCCGAAAGAGGAGGCCGATCTCGAGACTATGCTCGTCTCTCAAAGCTGGAACTTCTTCTATGGCTTCTTCTCCGACATCGGCACATACAGCGAAGAGGCGAGAATCCAGGATCAATTCATTATCATCAACTACTTGCAAAATCAAGGTTTTGCCGATGCCACGGTCGCCATCGAACCGATCAAATCAAGAAAAAGCAACCACATCAACATCGTGATCACGGCCGATAAAGGCGAGCGCTACAGCTTCGGCGAAGTTACAATCGAGGGCAACGAGTTGATTTCTGATGAGGACGCGCACAGGCTGCTGGGCATCTGCGAGGGCGAGTGGTTTTCTCCCGAACGCCTGCAGAATGCCGTCAACCGCATCCGCGACTACTACGGCGCCAAGGGCTACATCGATGCTTTCGTGGAATTCGAACTTACGCTCGACCCGGAGGAGCCGGTATACGACGTCGATTTTTACATCGAAGAAGGAGAGCAGTACCGAATCGGGCTCATAAGGATTCTTGGCAACGTCACAACCGCTGCGCCCGTTCTTCTGCACGAGTGCCTGCTGGTGCCGGGGGAAGTATTCAATTTAGACAGGCTCAAGGCAACAGAAATGCGTCTGATGAATATGGGGTATTTCAGCTCCGTGAACGTCTATGCAGTCAGGGCCGACGAAAGATACTCCTCGGATATGAATTACCGAGACGTAAACATCGAAGTCGTTGAAACAACTACGGGAAATTTCACGGCATTTTTAGGATTAAGCAGCTTTGAAGAAATTTTTGGAGGGCTCAGCATCACCGAGAAAAATTTCAACATCAAAGGCCTGGGCCATATGTTCAGAACCAATATGAGATCGCTCAGAGGGGGCGGCGAATACGCCTACTTGAACACCACGATAGGCGCCAAGAGCTTGAAGTACCAGGTATCTTGGGCCAAACCATACGTTTTCGACTCTCCATGGATTTTCGGCGTTGATTTCGACAGCTCATGGGTCCGTTACGTTTCCAGCGAGTACAGCACGAGCTCCTTGGGAACGCGCATTTACGGCCGCTACCCGCTCAACGCCTTTACGAGTTTCGGCGTCCATTACAGGATCAGAAACTCGCATGTTAAAATTGATAATAGGAAAGAAGCATCGCCTGAGCTGCTGAAAGCGGAAAAAGAAGCGGGGCTGATTTCCGCGCTGGGGTTCACCACCAGCTACGACACAACCGACCACCCGCTCCTTCCCCGCCGCGGGGTACGTTCGCTTTTCGAAACGGAATATGCGGGCATCGGCGGAGAATCCGACTTCCTGAAATTCGGCTACCTGAACAGCCTCTATATTCCGTCGGGAGAATGGGGCGTCTTTAAGATCCGCGCCGATTTCAACTACATCATCCCGGTCCTCGGAACCAAATTTAATACAATCCCCCTTGATGAAAGGCTCTTTCTCGGCGGCATCAACTCTGTCAGAGGCTACAAAGACTTTTCATTGGGGCCCCAGTTCCCGGGCCCTGCCGATGACCCGACCGGCGGTATCTCAATGAACCTCATTTCATTCGAATACGCCTACCGCTATTGGGGCAAGGTTCACCCCTACGTATTTTTTGACATGGGCTACTTATCCGATAAGACTTTCAGCTGGGACTCTTACTCCACTTCCGCGGGAATTGGCGTCAGAGCTTTTATCATGCCCGGAAGCCCTCCTCTCACATTGGGACTGGGATGGCCGATCAACAACCCCGGCGGCGCGCCGCCAAAACGATTCTTCTTCTCATTGGGAGGAAACTTTTAGCAAAGGAGTTAACATATGAGTTCTATTAGAAATTTAATGCAAAAACATTTTCGCACCCTATGCCTCGGCAGCATCATGACTGTTATGATGGGATGTTCCGGCGCTTTGCTGGCAGACAATGGCAATGTAAAAATCGGCCTTGTCAACTTTAAAGAAGCCATCGAAAAGTCGAAGCTTGGCCAGCAAGAGCAAGAAATGTATGACAACATGAAGAAACAAATTGAAACGATACTTTCTGAGAAGGAAGAGGAATTTCAAAAAATATCCAAAAAATTAAAAGACGATGATTTTCGCGAAAGTCAAAAACCCGAAGCGCTGCAAAAACTGCAGGAGCAGTACCAGCAGCTGGGCACCGAGCTCGCTCAAGGGCAGCAGCAATACTACCAGGCTCTTCAGCAAGCGAACTTCAAAATCTTGCAAAGAATCGCCGACGTCGTATCTAAAGCTTCCGAAAAAGTAGCCGGCAACAAAAGCCTGGATCTCATTATCAATGACGATAACAGCTTTTACAACTCGCCAAGGCTGGACGTGACCTCCGAAGTGATCGCTGAAATGGACCGCATTGCAGCAGAAGAACTGAAAGACGCCGCGAACTCGGCACAATCCAACAACATGGAAATGCCTAAATGAAAAAGCGAGGCTACGAGCTCAAAGAACTTGCCGCTCTGACAAATGCCACTCTTATCGGCGACCCCCTTCATCAAATTGAAGGGGTCGCCGACCTTGAGAACGCAGAAGAGGGCGACGCATCATTCCTAAACCATCCCCGTTATGAAAATAAAGCGAAAAATTCAAAAGCGGGCGTTATTTTTATCAGTCCGGACTCGCCCCGAAAAACAACGCATAATTACTTATTAGTTGAAAATCCGGCAGAAGCTTTTCAGAAAGTCGTC
>SLFE01000265.1 GCA_007124415.1 Waddliaceae bacterium
ATAAGGGACAGTGGAATTTAAAAATATTATTTGTTAAAATAAAGATTAGAGGTAGAGTCCTCTTGAAATATTAAAGTCTAATATAGAGGTGTTTATGAAAGATATCGCCCATCATCCCAAGCATATTCAAAAAAAAGTTCTTCAAGAAGCCAGGAAAACAAAGAGAAGAAAATCAAGGATTCGTTCAAAGGGCGAAAAAATGGGGGAAGAAGAAAAATTGACCCGGGATCGTCGAAACCCGGAATATGAAGGGTACAAATTCGACCCTCATCACAGAAAACCCAGAATTTTAAAAAGGATCAATTATCATTAATATTTATCGACGCCGAAGACTTCTTTGAGGTTTTGCGGGGTGAGGGCCTGTTCAAATGTTCCCTGCTTGAGACAGTGTCCTTTGCAAAAAATCGCGACGCTTTGGCAATGCTTTTTTGCCGCATAGAGGTCGTGCGTCGCAATGATGACAGTCTTGCCTTTTTGCGCCAGCTCTTCCAAAATTTTCCAAATTGTCTGTTGGTGCTGTATGTCGAGGTTGGCGGTCGGTTCGTCGAGAAGCATGATAGGCGCCTCGGTTATCATTGAGCGGGCAATGTAGGCCCGCTGTTTTTCTCCTCCTGACAATTCTGTCATGGGATTGCCGGCAAGCGGAGATAAGTCCATAAGTTCGATCACATCGTTTAGGGTAGGCGAGGTGTGTTTGGGATAGCACCCCATCTCAATGAATTCTTTGACGGTGAAGCCGAAGGTTACTTGGGGATTTTGCGGAACCAGCGACATCACCTGGCTGATGGCCTCAAGGGGTTTTTCGTGCAAGGGAGATCCATTCCAATAAATATTGCCTTGAGTCGGCAGCCAGATTTTTTTGATTAATTTCAGAAAAGTGGTTTTTCCCGAACCGTTGGGGCCGAGTATGCCGTGGATGCTTCCCGGCTTAAATGACAGGCAGATGCGGTGCAATATAGGGTGGAAGCAAAATTCTTGGATCTCAAGCATAGCTTCTCCTAAGTTTCGAATCGTCTTTTCTCGACTGGTAGAGCAAGGTGAAAAAGAAAAGGCCGCCAAGTATCGCCGAAATATTGCCGATTGTGATGAAGTGCAGATGAAATGTCCTTAATATGAGGTCGAGGGCCGGCAGGGTGAAAGCGCCTCCAAGCATGCTGTAGGGAATCAGGCTTTTGTGGTTGGGTCCGTTCAGGGCGCGGACGAGGTGGGGCAGGATCAGCCCGAAAAACGCGATCGTTCCCGTGGTGGCCAGAGCTCCGCCCGCCAGTAGGGCGACGCAAAGAAACAGCCGCCATCTGATCCGCTTGACATCCACGCCGATATTGGCCGCTTCTTCTTCACCGAGCGACAAAATGTTGAGTTCCCGTCTGTAAATCATGCATCCGGAAAGACCGACAATAAGTAGGGGAAGCTGCATATGGACGTGCTGCCAGTTGCGGTTGTAGGTCGACCCTGCCTGCCACTCGGTTAAAATCTGGATCAGCGTCCAATTGTCTCGGAAGCAGTAAATGATGGCGCTTTGTATGGCAATAAAGATTGTTGAAATGGCAATTCCTGTCAGCACCAGGCTGTAAACTTGGGAACGACCTTTTGATTTGGACAGGTTGTAGACGAGAAGGAGGGTGAGGAAGCTGCCGGCAATGGCCGCCAAGGGCGTCGACAGGGGGTAGGCTGCGTGCCATCCCAGAATAAAAACAAACAAGACCAGAAGGCTCCCTCCGGCGGTGATGCCGAGGATGCCGGGCGAGGCCAGGGGATTGTGAAAAAGCGATTGCATGACCGCTCCGGAGACAGCGAGGGCCGCCCCGCTGCTCACAAGGACGATCAGGCGCGGGAGTCTTTCGTCGAGGAGAGGATTCCAGGCAGTCGTGTGCCCTGAGAGGCGAAGTTTCGCTCCTGCCAGAACTTCTTCCCAAGGCACCTGTCCGTCGAGAAGAATCCCTGCGGACACGCAGAGGAGCAGGATAAATAAAGCGAAAGCATAACCTTTAGCCACTCCGGGCCTCCGCTAAGATGTCATACAGGTCGAAGTAGCCCAGGAGAAAGTGTTGGGAGGGGGTTTCCTGAATGTTTTTATCGACAAAGAAAACGCGTTGATTTTTAAAGGCCTTCAGTTCGGAAAGGGGAGGGTGCAAAGTTTGTTCATTGTGCGGCGTGGATAAAATAAGGCAGTCGGGATTGATTTTTAGAATGTCTTCGATTTCAAGAGGGATTTCCCAGTCTCCGGAATCGCTGATCGCAAGGCTTTGGTTGATGTTCAATTGCTTGAGCATATTTCCTGTGAGTGTCGAGAGGTTGGGGGCGGAAAAAAACGTGCGGCAGTTGAGATAAAGGACATTTGGGGGAGGGTCGTTCGACAGCGAGGCGAGGTGGTTGTGCATGGCCATAACCGCCGATTCGATGAATTGCGTCAGGATCAGGCTTTTCTTCTTTGCTCCAACTGATTCGCCGACCTGAAGAATGGCTTTTTTAACGTCTTCGGGGGTTTGCACAGCTCCCAGGTTCACAGTGGGTATCGATCTTTGCTGCATGGCCAAGACGGCGTTGGGGTGCGAGTAGGGAGAAATGAATGCGGTGATGTTTTCGGTATTGCCGATAGCTTCAAGATGGAAGGGGTCGGCATCAAAGGGAATCAGATCCGTTCTTTCTTTGGGGATAAGGGAGTATTGCAATCGAAAGCCGCTCGGAAGAGCTAGTATTTTTTCTTCCGGAACAAGCGCCATTAAAATGCCGGAGGCAAGGTATGTTTGAGGGTAATAAGTGCCGCATACAGGTTCTTCATGGGATTGCCAAAGAGCGAAGACTTGCTTGATGTCATCGCGCGGCAGTCTTTGGATTGAAGGGATGCCTTTGGATATCAGAGACTCAGCTTCAACGTCCCATTCGGCAATGAGGGCGCACATGAGGTTGATATCGCCGTTCAAGGCTTTTTTTAGTTTCTCGCGGTCGACAACTCGGGGGCTTTTGAGTTGGTTGCAAGGGGAGGGCGTAATTAGAACCGCCGGCGGAGATGACGGCGACAGTTGTCCTGAAAAAGCTAAAAACCACCAGGATAAAATCAAACTTATCGAGAAAAAATAGATGAGAAACGGTTTCATGGCGGCGCTAAAAAAAAAGAGGGGCAAAGGCGGCTTTGCCCCCAAGTCTTATTGATTATTCATCGTCCTCTTCAGCATCGATAATCAATGCTTCTGATATCAGGACAATGCCTGCAGCGGAAGAGGCGTGGGTGAGCTCTGTCTTCACAACTTTTGCCGGATCGATAACTCCTGATTTCATCAGGTCTTCTTTTTTTCCTGTATTGGCGTTGAATCCGACGTTTGTATCCGAATCCAGCACCTCCGCAAGAATGACCGATCCGTCAAAGCCGGCGTTGCTGACAATCTGTTTGATGGGTGTGCGGCAAGCCTGGATGACGGCATGGGCCCCAAGTTCTTCGTCGCCCTCAAGCTTCAGATCGTTAATGGCTTTGCCTGCGCGAAGAAGGGCTACTCCGCCGCCCGGAACGATGCCTTCTTCAACGGCGGCCTTGGTTCAGCTAAGGCTGTCTTCGGCTATTTGTTTTTTTTGCTTCATTTCAGGCTCTGTTGCCGCCCCGATTTTGATGACCGCGCCACCTCCGCTCAGCTTGGCCTTTCTCTCTTCGAGTTTTTCTTTGTCGTACTTGCTAGTCGATGCCTCGATTTCATTTTCAATTTGTTTGATACGGGAGCTGACGGCATCTCCGTTTTGCTGGCTGATGATGGTGGTGTTTTCCTTGGTAATCGTGATTTTTTCTCCGTGTCCAAGAAGGTCGACAGTCGTTTCCTGCAGCGACATTCCCGTTTCCTCGGATATAACCGTACCGCCCGTCAAAGCGGCTATGTCTTGGAGCATAGCCTTGCGGCGGTCGCCGAAACCGGGGGCTTTGACGGCGGCGACTTTCAGCGATCCGCGAAGGCGGTTCACAACAAGAGTGGAGAGAACGTCGCCTTCGATATCTTCTGCGATAATCAGAAGTTCTTTTCCGCTTGCGGCAACCGATTGCAGCAAGGGAAGGATCTCATGGATGTTGGACAACTTTTTATCGGTGATCAGAATGCTGCAGTCGTTCATTTCAACAATCATCTTTTCGGCGTTGGTGCAGAAATAGGGGCTGAGGTAGCCGCGGTCGAATTGCATTCCTTCAACGATTTCAATAGTTGTTTCAATGCCTTTGGCCTCCTCGATCGTGATCACGCCGGCTTTTCCGACCTTGTCCATAGCGTCTGCGATCAGTTTCCCGATTTCTTCATTTCCTGACGCTGAAACAGTGGCGATGCTTCGGATTTCATCGGAGGTTTTGACAGGCTTTGCCATTTTTTCAAGAGATGCGATAACAGCCTGTACAGCCTTGTCCATGCCCCGTTTGACCATGATGGGGCTGGCCCCTGACGCGATGTGTTTGATGCCGTTTTCCACTAGAGTTCTGAGTATGAGGGTGGCGCTTGTCGTTCCGTCTCCTGAAGTTTCTTTAATTTTTTGCACGACTTCCTTTGCGATCGAGACGCCTAGGTTTTCAAAGCCGCCCAGTTCGATTTCGCCGATGATGCTGTTTCCGTCGTTTGTGATCGACGGAGCTCCCCAGCTTTTTTCATACCCTACATTTCTTCCTTTTGGGCCCAGAGTAAAGGCGACTACATCTGCTAGTTGAGAGATTCCGGATAGCAGTTTTTCCCGGGCTTCTTCTTCGAAAATAATTTCCTTTGGGGTTGACATAGATGAGTTCTCCTTAAGTTATATCATTAACCTTAAACGTATATCAGTTGGTTTGGCAAAGTACGAAGCGCTTGTGGCAATGCCGTCCACTCCTGTTTCCGCAAAGCGGCGCACGGTTTCTAAAGTGATGGTGCCCTTCGATTCGAGATAGACTTTTTTCCCGGTCTTGCGGATAAGCTTCAGGCACTTTTTGATATCGTCGGGCGCCATGTTGTCGAGCATGAGCGAATCGCAGTCGGTTTGAAGGGCTTCCTTTGTTTCATTGATGTCTGCCACTTCGACTTCTACAGGGACGTCGGGAAGGTAAGTTCTGGCCCGTTTGACGGCGTCGTGAATCGGGGTTTTGCTGTCGAAGGCGAAAAATGCTAAATGGTTCCGCTTGATAATGAATCGGTGATTGAGTCCGTAGCGGTGATTGACCCCGCCGCCGACGCGTATGGCATATTGTTCCAGGGCCCGCAGTCCGGGCAGCGTTTTTCTTGTGTCCAGAATTTCGCAGTTTAGACCTCTGACTTTTCTGACGTAGGCCGCCGTGATAGTCGCGACTCCGGAGGCGTGCTGCAGGAAATTCAGCGCCGTTCGTTCTCCCGCGAGGATGCTTCTAACGGGACCGGAGACTTTCGCGATGACCGTTCCCGCCTTTTGGTAGGAGCCCTCGTCGACGCGCAGTTCCACTTCAAGCTTGGGGTCGATATTTTTAAAAATCTTTTCCAGATAGGCCAGACCGGCGATAACGGTCTTTTCCTTTAAGACGAATTTACCCGATGAAAACGTGCTTTCCTGGAGCAATGCCATGGATGTGATATCGCCCGAGCCTCCCAAATCCTCGGCGAGGGCGATGTCGATCAATCGTTCGATTTCCTGGTTAAAATCCATAGATTCCTTTGGTCAAATATACAGGTGGCAGCCGATTAAAATTATAGTCTCAAGATGTCTAATAAACAAGAATATTTTGATTATCGTCTTCGACAGGGGTATTTTTTCTTTTTTGGATAAGAAGAGCCGGCTATCAGCTGCGGGTGGCCGAAAAGAAGCCGTAGGGAATAGTCCATATAATTATTTTTAATCGTTGTTCCTTCCTGAAGAAAGAACGTATAGGGTCGTATAATCTTGTTGATGTCCTGATTCTTCTTTCGTTTCATGGAGATCCCTCATGGGTTAGGAGTAAGCCATGATAACTCAATCGGGCGATTCGTTCAATATCATTTTTCGTAAAGTAATTATTTGAGAGCTGTCCCCGTTCTCAAGGGAAGGGATTATTTTTTGGGAGAAGAACTTCTTGCGTGCGATAAAAAAAAGCCTGCGGGGAATCCGCAGGCTTTTGCAATTGAGCGTTAGTAGTACAGGCCGAGCCCGAATCCGAAGGCGTCTCTTGATTGGGCCGTAGTCACTTCCGCTCCCGGGAGGAAGGAGGGCGGGTTCAGGGCAATCGGCACAGGATTCGTTATTGTGTTTCTGAATCCGTGGCCGTAGTAAAAAGAGAATTCCATTTTACAGTCGATACGGTAGGAGAATCCAGCAGTCAGGAAGTCCTCGACAAGGTCCATTGTCAGGAGGTTTGCGGCCGAGATCTCTTTTCCTGGAGGGAAGAAGACTCTTGCGTGGCGCAAGCCCATTCTAACGTTCAACCTTTCGTTGACCTGGTAGTCAAGTCCCGTTCTTATGTAAACCCTGTCCCTCCAGGCAAAGGCCGAACCGTCGTCCGCTCCCAGGTTCGGGGGGGAGACAAGAGGGTTGGCGAGGGCGGGAATCCTGTTGTAGGCGATATGCTCGACGTCGATGGCCCAGTTGAGGCAGGGCAAAACCTTCAACGCAATTCCTCCCGCTATCCTTTGCGGGCTGTTCTGCTTGCCCTGTTCGGCGATAAAGCCTTTATATCTTTGGTAGCGCGTCATGCTGGTTTCGGGTCTGTAGGCCAGGCCGACTTTCAGTCTGTTGCCAAATTCGCCCAAGTAGCCGATCGTCACGCCGACGCCGACCGAAATCGAAGGGCCGTTGCCGGTAACAAATCCGGGGGCGGTCGAGGCTTCGGGGTTGTCAAAATTTTCAAGACCGTTGATTTTAAGGCGCTGAAAAACAATGTCGAGAGCGACTCCCACAGTGTGCCCCGGGCAGATCTCGATTCCGAGCATAGGGTTGACGATTTCCTGAAGGTAGCTCAAACGGAGGTGGTCGGTTCCGATCACAGGAAAGGCCCGGTCGTACTTTGAATAGGCTTGCGCCCTGTTGTAGACGACAAAGCCGGCCGCAAGCCGTCTGCCTCTGACGCAAAACTGCTTGGTCACGCCTAGATGGGGGTTGTATTTGTAGGGAGAAACGAAGGCCGGGAACGTTCCGTTTTGCTGCGGGATAGTAAATCCCGTGGCGGTTGTCTCTCCATCTGTCCGTATAACGCTTGTTCCCGAGTCGGCGCGGTCTCCGACCCACAATGTGTTGGCGGGATTGTAGGCGCCGCTTTCCGCATCCTGGGGGTAGGCAACGCCCGTTGCCGCCATTCCAAGTGCTTTTATGCTAGGTACAAAAGCTTCTGCTGGAGTGAGGGTTAGGCTTAAAAGTGCGCCCAGGCTCACAGCAGCCAGTCCCTTATAGAAGCGTTGTTTCATCGTTTTCCTCCTAAAGTCACATGTCAATATAAATCTTCAAAATACACACTATCTACCAAAAACTTTTTTAAGTCTATGGATATTTGATTCTTTAATGAAATTGACGGTAAATTTCCCTTTTCGGGATGTGTCTTAGGCGGGCGGCAAGTTTGATGGCATCTTTTTG
>SLFE01000051.1 GCA_007124415.1 Waddliaceae bacterium
ATTGATGAGCGCGGGTGTGTGGTCCCCGTCGAGTTTCAAGGCATTTTCCAGAGCTTTAATAGCTTCTTCAGGCTGATCCAATTCGACGTAGATCGCGCCGAGCATTTGGGCATCATAGATATTTTCGGGATCGAGTATGACCAGGGCTTTAAAGAAATCAAGGGCAATGTCGTACTTGCCCTGACGAGTATACGCATACCCTGTAAAACGGAGATCCTCAAGTTGATCCTCTCCCCATCCCAGTTTTTCCAGCCAGTTGATTTTTTCCATTGTTTAAAAGCACTATCCTTGCAAGAGTTGACCTGCCCTTCCGATAATATAACCTAACCACTCATTTATTGTGCGAAGTTGCTTGATGCAATTTTTAATAACGGCTTTTTCCTGTTTTGCCTCAGGAGTATGGCAAGGCACGGCATCAATGAGCTCTTCGTCCTCATCTTCCTCCGAGCCTATCGATGGTGAAATTTTCGACCGGGTAAAGGGTGATCCTCTGGTGAATCTGAAATTTTTAGGGGGGTAGAAAAAGGCCCAGGCGGCATGGGTTCTTGAAACGCCCAGCAAAATGTCGAGCTCCAAAAGCTTGGGGGCTACGTCGGTAACGGAAGTTTGAGGCGGTATCGAAGAGGCTTGATCAAGGCTGTATTCCCGTTTAACGCCCTCGACATATTGAGTCCGTCTTGCGTATTGAATGTAAACACCTAAATCTAACTTGTCTATGGTAGTCATAAAAACCTCGCTCTCATTCTAATTATATCAGATTTTGACTTTTTTATCTCAACTGGACCATTATGTGCCTATGAAATCGGTAATTAAGGACTCTCCTGTCATCATTTCCCCGTATTATACGCAAAACGTTACGTTTGCTAAGAGGCGGGATCATGATTTTCTTGCCGTGGTCAAGAAAAGGGTTTATGAAGAATTTAAGAGGCGGGGCCTGTCTCCTTACGCCAACGGGGCGATGATTCTGAAGACGCTTTCGATCCTTGCCGCTTATGCTGTGTGCGTTGCGGCTATCTTTTCAGACTATTTCGGGCCGTCGGGCGTGATTTTGTGGTATGCCGCATTGGGATTTGTCTGTTCCATGAACGGCCTCAATATTGCCCATGACGCCATGCACGGATCATATTTCCGTTCGCAAAGGCTGAATAAGTGGCTGGCCTATTTTTTCGACTTCAACAGCACCAGTTCGTTTATCTGGAGAATATCGCACAATACCTATCACCACATTTATACAAACATACCCGGATTGGACAACGATATCGACAAGGGAAGCCTTTTGCGCCTTCAGCCGACGGATCCACTGTTAAAATTTCACTATTGGCAAAATTGGTATGCCATCCCTTTATATACTTTGCTCACATTCAACTGGGCATGGATTTCAGACATTTATTGGTGCGTCAAGGAGCATCGAAAAGGAAAGGTCACCCATAGGGAAGCGGCCGTGTTCTTTGCATTTAAAGCTGCCAATCTCCTGGTCTTTGTTATTTTGCCGATGATACTTTTATCCGTCTCCTGGTGGGTGCCGCTTGTCGGCTATCTTCTTTTGCATATGACTGCCGGCGTGGTTTCGGGCACCGTGTTTCAGCTGGGTCATGTCGTGGAGGGGGTCGAATTTGTCGTTCCCGACGACGAGGGCAACCTCCCTTATGACTGGGCTCTTCATGAGATGCTGACAACGTCGAATTGCTGCACGAAAAGCCACTGGGTCACACATTGGGTCGGCGGTTTGAATTTTCAAATCGAGCACCACCTGTTCCCCAATATCTGTCATGTTCATTATCTGTGGATTTGTGATATCGTTAAACAGACCGCAGAAGAATTTAATTTTCCGTATAAAGATATACCCACATTTCGCGGTGCGGTCGCCTCGCATTTAAGAGCATTAAAAAAACTGGGACGGCAAACCCATTGGCCATGAAAAAATCGCATATACCAATTCTGGTTCAAGAGTGGATCGAGTTTCTGGACGAGAGCCGGCTGAAAGTCTACGTCGACGGCACACTCGGCGCAGGGGGGCACGCCAAAGCCGTCTTGGAATCCCACGGAGAGATTGAAACCTTCATAGGGATCGATCAGGACCCCCATGCCTTGGAACTTGCCGGCAAGGAGCTTGAATCCTGGGAAAAAAAGACGACTCTCATTAATGATAATTTCGTGAATATAGAAGAGATCCTTACAAGCCGGGGCATCGATAAAATCGACGGAATCCTGCTGGATTTAGGCGTCTCTTCGATGCAGCTGGATCAAGGGGAGAGGGGATTTAGTTTCAGATTGGAAGGTCCTCTCGACATGAGAATGGATCCGGAAAAAAACTTAAGCGCGAAATTAGTCGTTAACACTTGGCCGGAAAGCGACCTGGGCCGCATATTCAGGGAGTACGGTGAGGAAAGGCAATGGAAGAGGGCTGCAAGGGCGATTGTCGAGGGGAGGAAAGAGAAGCCTTTGGAAACGACAAAAGACTTGGTCGAAGTGCTGGCCCCGGCCATCAAGACGCATAAAAAGAAAGACAAGCACCCCGCGACAAAAATTTTTCAGGCCCTCCGCATCTGCGTCAATAGCGAGCTGGAGGTTTTGCGGCAGACTTTGCCGAAAATCGTTCAACGGCTGAGGCACGGCGCCGTTTTCGGAGTGATCACTTTCCACAGCCTGGAAGACCGTATAGTAAAAAATTTCTTTCGGGACGAGGCCAGCGATAAACAGAACACATCGGGGCTTGCCGGCCTTTTTCTTGAAAAAGAACCGAGCGTCTCTCTTCTCAGTAGAAAGCCGGTAAAACCGTCGGACGAGGAGATCGAGCAAAACCCTAGGTGCCGCAGCGCCAAATTGAGAGCGGTGATGAAGCGATGAAAGGGATGTTGATAAGAGTTCTATTTTGCGTCTTCGCTGCAGGGGCGACTCTTTACGCCTTTGTTGAAAGGCAAAACCGCATCACAAAAATACGCCTCGAAATTCCCGCTCTGGAAAAAGAAGTCCGAATGCTTAAAGAGGAAAAAAGAAGGCTCAAATACGAGATAGAGATGTTTGAAAATCCTGTTCATCTGATCGAGCTTTTGCAAAAGCCCGAATACAGCCACCTTAAGCATCCACAGCTTAACGAGATAACGGTGATACCGGCACCTTCTTAAGGGAAGAGATGGAACGAGACGGCGACGATAGAAAAAGGGTGATATGGCTGGCGCTTTTTGTGATTTGCCTTTTTTCCGTTCTGGCCGCCCAGTTTTTCTACATTCAAGTTGTCAGCGGCGATTACTGGAGCGAGAAAGCCAGGAGGCAGCACTATTTTTTCGTCGAGGAGCCCTTTGTCAGAGGAACATTTTACTCAAACCCCTCCATCAAGAAAGGGCACCCGGAAAAACCGTACCGGTTTGTCGTCGACGTCCAAAAGTTCCACCTTCATGCCGACCCTGAATCCATACCCGGCCAGGCAAGAGAGCCTCTTGTCGAATTTTTGTCCGACCGGCTTGAACTTACTTCCCGGGAAACTGCCGCTTTGAAAGATCAGCTTGAGAAAAGCAGCCGCGACAGGCTCTTGGCTATGTGGCTTAGCCGCGAGGCGCGCGATGAAATCCTCGCCTGGTGGAAAAGTTTTGCCAAGGAGCGGGGAATTGTTCGAAATGCCCTTTTTTTTGTCAGCGATTATCAGCGATCTTATCCTTTCGGCAAAATGCTCGGCCATGCCTTGCACACCGTTCAAAACCGGCGCGACGAGGCAACTAAGCAGGCAATACCGACAGGGGGGCTCGAACTTTCCTTGAACTCCTATCTTCAGGGAAAGCTCGGTAAAAGGCAGTTAATGCGATCCCCGCGCCACTCGATGGAGTGGGGGCAGATATTGGTGCCCCCGGAAAACGGGGCCGATATTTATCTGACTATCAATCACTACCTGCAGGCCGTTGCCGAAGAGGAGCTTGAAAAAGGAGTAAAAAAGTCCAAGGCCAAAGGAGGGTGGGCCGTCATTATGAACCCCTATACCGGAGAGATTTTAGCTCTGGCGCAATATCCCTTCTTTTATCCCCCTCAATACCGCGAATACTTTAACGATCCCGAGCGGATCGTCCACACCCGTCCCGCCGCTTTGACCGACGCCCACGAACCGGGGTCGATTTTAAAGCCGTTTGCCGTAATGGCTGCCTTGATGGCCAATAACGAATTGAAGAAGCAGGGGAAGCTGCCGATATTCGATCCCGAAGAAAAAGTAGCCTGTTCAGACGGTACGCTCCCGGGCAGACAGAAGCCGATGACCGATGTGAGAGTGCACAAATACCTCAATTTGCCAATGGCCATGCAAAAATCTTCCAATATATATATGGCCCTTGCCATCGACCGGGTGATCAATTCCCTGGGAGAGCAGTGGTATCGAAATGTTTTAGCCGATGTTTTCGCTTTTGGAACCAGGACCGGCCTGGAACTTCCCGGCGAGAGCCCCGGGGTTTTGCCGATGCCGGGGAAATTGCATCCCAACGGTAAACTTGAGTGGTCCCGGCCTACTCCCTATTCTCTTGCAATCGGCCATAATTTGCAGCTCAACAGCATACAGATACTTAGAGCCTGGTCCCTTTTGGCCAACGGTGGAGTGATGGTCGAGCCGACCCTCGTGCGAAAGATTGTCAAGGAGGGGCGCGTGCTGCTCGACAATACAGGCGACGAAAGGGCGCAATCGTTTCCGCAGGTTGTGGACCAAAACGCGGTCGCGCCCGTCGTCGAGGCTTTACGGTATGATACGATGCCCGGCGGAACAGGAACCCGGGCCAATATACCGGGATTCACCGAGGTTGGAAAAAGCGGCACCTCGAGAAAAATTGAAAACGGGACCTACACTTCCAAGAAGCATCTGGCCTCTTTTGTCGGTTTCGCCCCGGCTGATCGACCCGAGTTTGTGCTCCTTGTCACGATAGACGAGCCTGAAGTGGCTTATATTCCGGGCGAGGGCCATAATAATCACGGAGGCGTCGCGGCGGCTCCCGTATTCAGGGAGATCGCTAAAAAAACATTGGAATATCTCGGCACCGCCCCCGACAATCCCCATGGGTATCCGCCGCAGGACCCCCGGTACGACCCGGATAAAGCCAAATGGGTTCGTGAAACTCGCCTGTTGCGGGAAAAGTACAATTCATGGAATAAATAAAGCATGAAGCTGTCGAAATTGATCAAAGATCTCCCCGCTCTAGAAATCTATGGTTCCAAAGCTATCGAGATAACCGGAATCAGCAATCATTCCAAACGGGTCGGCCCGGGGAACCTGTTCATTGCCAAAAAAGGGGCTGTTACCGACGGCAATCTTTATACCCCCGAAGCCGTTGCTTCGGGCGCAGTTGCGATTGTGACCGACATCTACGATCCGTCCCTCAAGAACGCGACCCAGATCATTTGTGAGAATATTGAGGAAATCGAAGCGGTATTGGCTGCCAGGTACTATGAGTTTCCCTCAAAGCAGCTGATCATGGTCGGAGCCACCGGAACCAAAGGCAAAACCACAACGACTTATTTGATGCAGCACTTGCTGGATCGCCAATCGCTGCCTTGCGGCCTCATGGGAACAATTGAATACTGTACCGGAACCCATCATTATCCCGCTTCCCATACGACTCCCGATGTGTTGACCAACCATCGCATGCTGAGAGAAATGATTCAGGAAAAATGCCGGGCCTGCGTTATGGAGGTATCTTCCCATGCGTTGGATCAGGGGCGTGTCAGCTGCATTGACTTCGATGTCTGCGTCTATACCAACCTCTACCCCGACCATCTCGACTATCACGGCAGCATGGAAGAGTATGTTAAATCCAAAAACATCCTTTTCGCCAAGCTGGCCGATCCTGCGAAGAAAATCGTTTACAACGCCGACTGTCCTATGTGGAAGGATGTGCTGAAAGGGGCTGTGGCAAAACTCTTTTCCTACAGCATAGAGACGCCCTCCGACCTGAGAGCGGAAAATATCAAGCTCAATGCCGAAGGGAGCTTTTTTGATGTGGTTTGGGAAAATCAGACCTTTCCCTGCCGCTCGCCGATCGTCGGGCTCCATAATGTTTATAATGTTTTGGCCGCGCTTGCCGCGGTAGCTGTTTTGGGGTATCCGCTCAAGTCTCTGATCGAGAGTCTTGAAACATTTCCCCAGGTGCCCGGTCGGCTCGAGAGGGTTTCCAATCCCCTGGGACTTCAAATATACGTTGATTTCGCCCACACCGGAGACTCGATACAGGCTGTTTTAAAGAGCTTGCTTCCGTTTAAAAAAGGGAGATTGATCACTGTTTTCGGCTGCGGCGGCGATCGCGATCCCGGCAGGCGCCCTTCAATGGCGAAAGCGGTGGAAAAATTGTCCGATATCGCAATTGTCACCTCGGACAATCCAAGGACCGAAGATCCTCAAAAAATTATCGACGACATCATGGCGGGATTTTCCTCTAAGGAAAGGGCGGCGGCCGAGCCGGACCGCTACGCCGCTATTGAAAAAGCCGTTGCTATGGCAAGTCCCGGCGATCTTATATTGATTGCGGGCAAGGGACATGAAAAGTATCAATTATTTGCAAACAAAAGGATTGAATTTGATGATTGCAAAGTCGCTTATGACATATGCAAGGCGAAAATGGCGGCTGTATAGTTTTTTTATCCTTTCCTCGCTGATTGCCGCGTCTTGTTCCCACCCCCGCGTTGTTGTTGTCGATCAAGAGCCTGTTGCCGTGGATGCGCCCCATTTAATGCGCGGACCGGTGATTGTCATCGATGCCGGCCACGGCGGCAAAGACTTGGGCACCAACTCCAAAACGCTCCACTATGAGGAAAAAGCCTTAACCCTCGAAACCGCATTTATGCTCGAACACTATTTGCAAAAGATGGGGTATCGCACCGTTTTGACCCGTTCCGAAGATGTTTTCATTCCTCTGAGCAAGAGGGCAGGCATCGCCAATGACTTAAGATCACGGCTCTTTGTGAGCATGCACTACAATTCCGCCCCCAGCAAAGATGCAAGCGGCATTGAGGTTTTCTATTATTTGTCCGACACCAATAAAAAACGGACGATTGAATCCAAGAACCTCGGTGATCACGTCCTCAGAGAAGTTACGGGCGCGACGGGCGCCAAGTCCCGGGGCGTCAAGCACGGTGATTTCGCTGTCATCCGCGAGACGAAAATGCCGGCCATCTTGGTCGAGTCGGGATTCCTCACAAATCCGGAAGAGAGGCAGCGCATCCTGCAGCGCCCTTACATGCAAAAGCTCGCCCGGGGGGTGGCAAAAGGTGTCGACGACTACCTGAAAAGAGCAAAATGAATCAGAGGCATGGATTCTTTGGAGGCGTTGAGGCCTTAAGAAACCTGGATATATCTTGTTACAGCTTCGGGAGGGGCCTTTTTTTCAACGCAGTCAGCGTTCACTAAGAGCTTCACCATCCGGCCCGGATGGA
>SLFE01000275.1 GCA_007124415.1 Waddliaceae bacterium
CCAGACTTTTCAAAAAAATGGAAAATATTAAAAACAAAGATAAAAAATACGTAGAAAAAAAGGGAGAAGAGCTTTCTACTAAAAGCAAATGGGAAAAAAATGATAAGATATATTCCAATAAAAAAATAAAAACTCCCAATTTCATCATGCTCTCTTCAAGCGCCGAGACAGCCAGGGTTCAAGTAAAAACATTAGACGGTCAACCGAAAAATATAACAAAAAAAGTTGCCAAACCTCTACAGTCATTAAAAAAACGAGCGGAAAACTTTAAGAATTTACCTACGTCTACCCCTCCCCTTAAAAAGCCGATGGTCGCAAATTTAGAAGTTTCCATTAGAGATGATATCCTTTATAATCGCTCGGAAGCCTTAGTCCCCAGAGGTAGTTAGTCAACCTTTCACTGAAACCCTGATCCATGAAGCTGATTACTTGATAATTTCGATCCCCTCAAAGAAATCAAGGTAAAGCGGAACCAACGAAAAACCCTCACCTTCTACAATGGCCCAATACAGCTGGTTATGACTGCACATGATCCTTGCCACCTTGCTTTCCTCAATAAAATAAATGTCGACCATATAAAGAACTTTATCTTGATTGGAAGGCATGGGTACGATTCGGACATCATCGGCAAATGTCTCCTCGATAAAGGCGATAAACTCAGATTCCGTTTCAGGCGGATTATAACGGCCGTTTATACTGCAATGAAGCTCGTAGGTTACTTCTTGATATTCTCCGCGGATGAAAATATTGCCTTTGGATATGCACGATTTATCCCTGCCCGGAAACGAGGCTTTGAAACCGTTGTCGTTATTGTAATATTCAACGGTTGTCCATTTGATTCCATTTGCCGTATAGTGTGTTCCGACTTTTCCGATCGTCAACGCCGAAAGCGCCTGAAAAGACAAGCAAATTCCGGCAAACAATAAAATAAAATATTTTCTTAACTTCATTATCAATTTTAAAATATATTTTTGGAATCCCCCTCATCTTTGCAGTTGAAGGGAAAATACGGAGGAGATGGGATTCGAACCCATGATACGGGGTTACCGTATACACGCTTTCCAAGCGTGCTCCTTCGGCCGCTCGGACACTCCTCCGAAGGAAAGGTCACTATTCTACCCGAAAAAACTTATTTGTTCAACCCGATTTGCTCCTGAAGCTTGCGGCGCCGAAGAAAGCGGAAAATAAGGCCTTGACCGGGTGAAAAGACGATCGCAAGGCCATAAAAAACTATCATAACACAGACTACAACCCCCGATGTGGAAACGGGTAGGTCATACACTGTCAACAAATGCCTTGAAAAAGCGACGCCGATAATCGAGGCGCCGCAACCGACTGCAACGGCAAAAACAAGAAGGGTTTTAAGATTGTCTGTCAAAAGCCTGGCGGTCAGCGCAGGCGCTGTAATGAACGCTAAAATCATCAAAACGCCAACGGCCCGAAATCCTCCCACGGCCGCGATCGACGTTTGGGTCATGAGAAGATAATCGAACAAGAGCGTGGAAAACCCCAAGGCCCTCGCCAAGCCGGGATCGAATGTAGTGACGAGGTACTCTTTGAAAAACAAAAAAATCAAAACAGCATTGATTAAAAGAATCACCCAGACAAGCCTGATATCGTCGACATGAAGAGCATCGACATTGCCCATGACGATTTCAAGGCCGATGTGCGCGCTTCTGGTCAACACGGTCACCAAAATCACGCCGAGAGCGAAAAGTGTTGTGAACACAAGGCCGATACTCGCGTCTTCCTGAAGTTTGACCACATTAGTCAAGAAGTGAGTCAAAAATGCAGTGACAAGACCCATAGCAACAGCGGCGGCGAGCATCGCCTCGATGTTGATGCCTTCGCCGTGCTCGAAGAGGCCGCTATTCGTTGCGACATAGACGCCGACAATTCCCACAAGAATTGTGTGCGACAGCGCGTTGGCAAGCATGGTCATTTTTCTCAGAATTAACAGCGTCCCCACTAAAGCTCCCGACGCGGCGACAGCAATAAGCACAAGAATTTGTATATCGTCAGAGGCGAGGCTTTCAAGGGAAAGCTGCCCGGTCAAAAGCAAAAAAAGCCTCTGAAAAAAAAGGGCGATGACTTCAAAAAATGTCGTATGGGAATAAGGGCTCATAATGCATCATCCCTCGGAATCGGCTGCTCATGGGGATCCTGTTTGGGATCGCGAAGCAATTTTGTCAGCTCCCTTTCAAGCTCGGGGGTCAATATATGCTCCATCTCTTCGGCGCTATAGTGCACTTTTTCCGCCCCGACGCCCATATAATCGGCAAGATAAACTTCCCAGAGCCTGTGAAGCCGAATGATGCGGGCGCCGCGGTGCCGGCCGTCGGGAGTCAGGCAAAATGCATCGCCATCTACGCGCTCCACCCACCCATTGCGGATCAAATTTCGTATCATCGACTTAAGATACAGCTTCGATCCCGACTGGTGGCGGATTAAGTCATTCAACGGAACGACTGCTGCTTCGCCCGATCTCCAAAGAGCTTTGAGGAGGTTCTCCCTGACGCATTTATTGCGAAACATCACCATCCTCCACCATCGAAGGACCAGTCCTCTTTCGGGAGCAAAAAAAAGGGCCATGAGGCTTAAGGTCGAGGCGACCATCACGATCATCGGCCCTGTCGGCAGCCCGATCCGTTCGTGAGGATAACGCGCAGACAACAATTCAGTGATTTCAAGAGATAGGTAGTTGCCCATAAACCCGCTGAAAAGAGCGCTGAGCCCTGCGATAATGAACATTTGATAAAGTTTGCTTGTCAACTGCCTGGCAGAAACGGCAGGAGCGATCAGCATAGCCGACATCAGGACAACGCCGACAGAACGGATTCCGATCACAACAGCCAACACTACTAGGGTAAAAACGAGAAAATCAATCCACCTCACCCGCAGCCCCAAGCTTTTTGCGTAATCGCGGTCCATCGTGATAGTCAGAATCTCTTTATAAAGAAATAGGACAGCAAGCACCGTTGCGAGGGAAAGGAGGCCGTAGATGAGAATATGAACGTCGGTCATCGTCGCTGCCTGGCCGTATAAGTACACCTGGATCTTCCTGTACAGCGAAGAGTGGGAAAACTGCATGCGGCTCGCTATTGTGATGCCGACCGCAAAAAAGGCGGAAAGGACAAAACAAAGCGCAGCGTCGCTTTTCACTTTCAACCTCCGCTCCATAAAAGCAATGACTATCAGTCCTAAAAGAGCGCTCGAAAAAGCTCCCAGCAAAATTCCGAGCGAAAGTATAAAAGGGGTGGGTTCGGCCCAGGTTCCTGCGGCCAAAACTCCGAGGGCGACGCCGGGGTAAGCGGCATGGGACAAGGATTCGCCGACAAGCGACTCCTTTCTTAAAAAGACGATCACCCCTATCAGCCCCGCGGCAAAACACATCAGCATAGAGCCGATGGTCGGCGCCCGAAGCACCGGATCCGTAAAATAATGTATGACTGACTGTCCGATCACAATCATGGCCGCATTCCGGAAGATTTCGTCTGGGAAAGCTTTAGCGCCTCGTCCAGAATCGTGTAGCTTTTGCCGTACGTCTTGTTCAAATTATCGGGGGTGAACATCTCTTCCAAAGGCCCCGCTCCCACAAGACGCATATTAAGGAGAGCAACCCAGTCAAAATAACTTTCAACGGTATTCAGATCGTGGTGGACGACAAAAACCGTTTTTCCTTTTTCTTTCAGCTCTTTCAAAAGTTTCACCAAAACTTTTTCGGTTCCATGATCAACGCCGCTGAACGGCTCGTCCATAAAATAAACGTCGGCTTCTTGAATGAGGGCCCTGGCCAGAAAAATGCGCTGCTGCTGCCCGCCGGAGAGCTGGCTGATCTGCCTGTTCGCATAGTCTCTCATCCCCACAATATCGAGATAATATTCGGCTGCGGCCCGGTCCGATTTTCTCGGCCACTTGAGCAGTCCAAGATGGCCGTATCTGCCCATCAGGACAAGATCGATCGCGGTTATCGGAAAATCCCAGTCTACCGATGTCCTTTGCGGCACATAGGCAACTTGCTTTCGGACCTGCTCCAATCCCTTCCCGAAAAATTCCACACTGCCGGAAATGGGCTTGACCAAACCGAGAGCAGTTTTGATTAAAGTGGTTTTCCCCGCGCCGTTCGGGCCGATAATTCCTACAAGCAGCCCTTGCGGCACCTCAAAAGAAACATCCCATAAGACCGGCGTTTGGTCATAATTAACCGAAAGATGATGGACGGAGAGCGCTATCATTTCAAATGCCGCCTCAAGGTTTTTGCGTTATGAAGAATCATCATTTGATAGGTATCTGCGCCTGAACCCTTGGCACCCATAGCGTCGCCGTAAAGAGGCTCTTCAGCTATCTTCAATTTAAGGCCCTTTTCGTTTCCCGCCGAAACAATCTTGCGGATAGAGTCCTTGCTGACATTCGATTCAGCGAACAAGACATTTATCCGATGCTTTTCCAAATGTTCGATGATCTTCCTAATGTCTGAAACGCTGATCTGGCTTTCGGGAGCCAGACCCTCGGGAGCCTCGAAGCGATGCTGCCAACTATCTTCGGCCCTCTCTTCGTCTGTGGCCAGATAGGCCTTGGCAAAATAATTGAAGGCATCATGACTGGTCACTAAAAACCTCTTGTCGCCGGGTATTTCTTGAAGAATTTCTTTTACGGTATTGTGCAGCTCGATCATTTTCAAATAAAGAGCATCGCCTCTTGTCCGATACCCTTCGGCGTTATCGGGATCGGCCTGGCTAAGCGCCTCCACGATCGGGTCGATCGTTTGCGCCCAGAGGGAAATATCCATCCAGATATGCGGGTCGAGCTGCCTCTGAAAATAAAGAATCTTGCGGGGATGAGCCTTTCTCACAGCGTCTCCCAAGCTCACGGCCTTGCCGCTTCCGACAAGATAATACTGCAGGCTCGGACCGTGCTCTAAGCCTAATCCATTGTGGAAAATGAGATCGGCAAAGGCGAGCTTTTCGTCATCGCCTTTTACAAGCTGATAAGTGTGAGGATCAAGCTCGCCGCAGATGAGAACTGCTCCGTCGACGCTGTCGCCGCCTATCTCCTCAACAAGATTGTGGATCATCGCGGTTGTACTGAGGACTTTGAGCCTGCCGTCCGGAACAAACCACTGCTGGTGAGGCGTTCCCTGTTCGCAGCGGCCTTGGCATGAAACAAAGACCGCGGCGGCAGCCAGGAAGACAAAAGACAATTTTATCAGCCGAATCAACATAATTAGAATTTATTATAGTCGATAGTTCTTTTTTAGTTAATAACTGAATGCATGCAGAAAATCGAAACTGTAGATGCCGTTGGAGCATCCCGATGTAAAAAATATTCTTATGGCGTAGCGGCCGACGCTGACGATTCTAGACGCCCTGACATCATCGCTGACCGACGAGGGGTCGAGAATCTGCTCTCCGGTCGTCTCGTCCACGCAGCCGGCGCAGGGACATCTTTTCTGCAGCTCGGAGAGACGGTACTCTTTCACAAGGCCGTCGTTCCATTCGATCGAGAATGAATGAGCGTCTTTCTGTTCAATGTTTTTAATCATTAATGGTTTCATTCACTTCCACAGCAATTCAAAATTTTTCAAACAACCTTCGGATGATTGAGCTAAAGTTTCCAAATGGGAGTCGACCCCCCGAGCAAGCGACAGATAAGCCTCGGCAGCTTCGCTGCTTTCAAGAGAAAAGATCGATTCTCCCCGATCGGAGCAGCGGCTGATGCCCTCGAGTATCGGAATCCCCCCAAGAAAGGGGAGCCCTTGCCCGCGGGCAAGCCGCTCTCCCCCCCCTTTTCCGAAGAGGTAAATTTTTTCATCCCCGCTTGAGTAATAGCTCATATTTTCCACAATGCCGATCACCGGAACCTTGACCTGGTCGAACATATTCATCGCTTTTTTAACATCCATCATCGAAACCTCCTGAGGCGTCGTCACCATGAGAGCTCCGGTCAAGCTTCCCTCCTGGGCCAGCGTCAACTGAATATCTCCCGTTCCGGGAGGAAAATCGATGATCAGGTAGTCAAGCTCCCCCCAATCGACCTGCTGAATAAATTGCTTGATCACGCCGTTTGCAATCGGAGCCCTCACAACAGAGGCCTCCTCTTCTTTGCGGAAATAGGCCATGGAAATCATCTTTATCCCCGAACATACGGCCGGGACAATTCTCTCCCCTCTTTTCGCGGGCATGCGGTTTTCAGGGAGCATCCTTCTGACGGAAGGGCCGTAAATATCGGTATCCATGATCCCGACCCTATAGCCCATTTGATGCAAAGCCAGAGCCAGGTTGACCGAAACCGTCGATTTGCCAACCCCCCCCTTTCCTGCGGCAACAGCAATTACGCTTCCGATAGTTTCAAAAGGGTGGAAAGCTTTTTCTTGAAACATTTTTAACGCCATAACAAACATGCTGAGCTAAATTTACTTTTTCTTCAACAAAAAGATTTATAACGACTAGGTTGATCGAGTCTATTACCCTGAATAAGGAATAAAATTTTACAATGTTTACTTTTTTGTTGCGAAAAAAAATGTAATATTATAAATTCCAGAATAATTAACTATGAGAATGGAGAATTAGAGGTTCTCGCTTTCTGATGAACTGAAAACAACAAATTCTTAGAATAACTAACAAAAAGGTAGGAATCAATGAGTTCAGCAAACGCAAAATATGACGAAGAGCTTAAAAGCACAATACAAAAGGCTCTAAAAAAAATTAACGGTTCAAAAGAAAATGAAATCTGCCGCTATCTGCCAATGGAAGGAGGAGGCTACATGCACCACTTCACCTTCCGTAAAATGAAAACAGAAAACCCCAAGGAACTGATCGCCCTTGTCAACAAGCACGTCATTTCCCTGAACAAGCCCCAGACCGTGACCCCCAAGCCCCGAGCTCCAAGAGGTTCCCGCAAAAGGCGCGACCAGCTTCACTTCACAAAACATGATATCGACCGCATTTTGCACATGGCCCGTATGGCAGGAGACAAGGAAATGATCAGAAAGTTGACCCAAAAAGATCTAAAGCAAATCAAGCGCGAGCTGATCTCGTCAATCAAAGCAGGACGCATCGAGCCCGACCTCTGGAATTGCTATGTCGAAGCTGTCACCAACCAGCACGCCTCCAACGAAGCGATCGCTACTGCTCAGACAGCCTCTGTGAACTAGCATTATTGTTAAATATTTTTTTTGAATTAAGCGGCTTTCCGGCCGCTTTCTTTCGTTAAGCCTGCTCAATCTATTGCCAAATATCGGCAATTTTGTTATTTTAAAATTCTCCCTTTAAAGATCCTTAATATTTAAGGTTAAATGAATAAATTCTTGTTGCAATAGATATTTTAAAATGTTATAATGTTGCTTCAGATTCTAAGTAAACAATCAATACGCGAAGAG
>SLFE01000029.1 GCA_007124415.1 Waddliaceae bacterium
CAAGTTCCGAATAAGTAAACGACAGTGGCCCCTTCAAGGGACGATTCAGTAAAGTCTTCACAGCGAAATTCAATGCCTTTCAAATCACTGCTATTCTTAACGATATCGGCAATTTCGACAAATTGAGGAATGAACTCGATGCCCACCACTCGGCAGCCGAGCCATTGATTGAGCCAAAAACAGGTTCGCCCCCTGCCGCACCCCAGTTCAAAAACAGTGTCGCTTTTAGTGATCCCGCATTTTTCGCAAATCTCCTCAAGTGTTGCCAGAGGCGTTTCTCCGTAGGCATAGACATCGCTCTCCCCTTTCGCTTTGAGGTAGTCGCGGCTCATTTTATAGGGGTTTCTCAGCATATAACCGAAAACTAATTGCAGATCGGCTTTGGCAAACGTGGGATTTCTGTAATATTTGAAAACAGTTTTACAAAAATCTGTAAAGAAGAACCATTGGGATTTAAGCCTGACCCAAAAAAGTTCGAACAAATTCTTCATAGCAAAACCACGCTGGCAAGCTTGGCGACAAGGATAAATATCCACGCCGACATGACATCGTTGAAAGCTGTCACGATGGGGCCTGCCGCGACGGCAGGGTCGATGCCGACCCGAGAAAAGAGAAGGGGCGAAAAACTTCCGAGAGAGGTCGACGCTGTGCAGGCCCCAAAAATTCCAAGAGCCACAGTCGTTCCCATGGCTATCGGCGTATACATAACGCTTTCCCTGGAAGCGGCGGGGTTGAAGCCCAAGATCGTAAGCGCGTAGACGACAAGTCCGCAGACGCAGCCGAAGACAAGCCCGATAGACAGCCCCATCACGATCTCTTTTCCAAGCATCTCTTTTTTACTTCTCACAGACAGCTCGCCCGAGGCGATTCCCCTGACAAGAAGCGTGCTTATCTGTATGCCCACATTCCCGGAAAGGCCGGCAATCAAAGGAACGAGGAACGGAACAATGACAAACCACTCATTCCCTTCGAACAACGTTAGACTGACCAGAGTTGTCAGGCCCGCGCACATGGTAACGATCAACCAGGGAGCGCGCCAGAAAAAACGTTTGATGATCGGATCGTATTCGCTGAAGTCCTCCGCAGTACCTGCAATATTGGCTATTGTGTCGTCCATGATGTCTTTCATGGCCTCGACTGCCGCCTCGAAAGGAATCACTCCCACAAGCTGGTGGTAGTCGTCGATAACCGGCAAAGAAGGCAGCTCGTAGCGCTCCATAATGTCGACCACCTCATCGCGGTCGGTGTCCACGGTAACTGTGTGGAACAGAGGCTGCATTACCTGCCGTATGGGAAGTTCGGGCTTGTTGATAATCAGATTTCTCATCGGTACGTGGCCGCAGAGCTCGTCATAGTCATTCAACACAAAAATTTGTCCTGTTACCTCGACGCCGGGATGCTTCCTTATCTCTTGGGAGACCTCCCCGATCGTCGTCGATAGATGGAAAGCGAAGAACTCGTCTGTCATCAGCCGGCCGGCGCTGTCGCGGTCGTGTTTTTGAAGCTCCCTTATCCTATGGCCGATCTTGGGATTGATCAGATCCATAATGCGTTTATACATTCGATCGGACATATCATCGAGCATCCAGACGGCCTCGCCAGGAGGCATATTTTCTAATAACTCGACTATATTTTTGTCGCGCAGCTGCCGGAATATGGCTGTGCGCGTATTGCTTCCGGTGTTGATCATAAACACGATTTTCGAGTGGAGGTCGGGAAGGTTGTCATAGAGGACAGATCTGGCGGGAGCCGGAAGTCTGGACGCTGCGTGGGCTAAGTCGATAGGATCGTGCTCGCTTGCGATTTTAGCGACATGATGAAGGGTGATTTGGGAGGTTTGCTGGTGAAAGGCTTGCTCAAGCTTTTCAATCAGCAGGTCGTTTAAGTGGCCGGTGCGTGTGTCATAAACTTCCCCGGAATAAACTTTGGGTTTCTCCGTTCTTATTTTTTTAAATTCATTTTCTTCAGCCACAGAATCACCTTCTGCACAATCATAACCGATAGTAAATTAAAAGATAAGGGAGGTGTTTACAAAATTCCGGCAAAGTCGATTTTGAGCTATTTTGCAAGCGGCAAAATGGTCATAGCTCGGAGTTTTTTCTGGCAAGGTGCTTTAAAAACTGCTGGAAGCCATTAGTTGAGCGGAGATCGCGGAGCCACTCGTCATGAATGAGCTCTTCTAACGGTGGCAAGGCCCCTGCCAATTCGGCCCGTTCGATGTAGTGCATTGCAGCCTGATAGTTGCCCTGAAGCGAGTACAGGCAGGCCAGGTTGTAATAGGCCGCCTCGTTGCCTAGCGAACCTGCGCGGATAAATTTTTCTTCAGCCTCTTTCATCAGCCTTTCAGTATAAAGGCTGTGGACCGGATCATGGACCAGTTCGGCCAGATTGATCAGGGCTATCCCCCATTCATTCCAGGCGGTGTCATCTTCCGGGTCTCGCATCAGTACCTCTTGAAAAATCTCAAGCGATTTTTGAAAGCAGTCGACATCGGAAACCAGCTCGCCAAGGTGGGAAAAGGCCATTGCCAGGTGGTATTTAGCGTGATAGTGGTCGGCGTCGACAGCAAGCGTTTGCGAGAGCACTTTTATCGCCCGTTCATAATACTTCTCATCGTCGCTGAAATCTCCCAGAAAATCGAGTGAACATCCATAATTGTAGAGCCAGTCGGGATTGATTGTTCTCGGATTGTGACGGAGATGATAGAGCCGTATCGACTGCTCGAACTTCTCCGATGCCGCCTCGACCCACCGCTTGTCCTGGGTCATTTCCCCCATTCTCATGAGGGCAACTCCCCATTCATTCCAAAAAGCTGGGGGCATATTCCCCTCGAATTCGGTAGCGCGGGAATAATATTTGACAGAATTTTCAACAAGGGCCGCATTATCTTTGATCTCCCCCAGAATGTGGTGCGCAGAGGCCAGGCCGTACCAAAGGTCGGGATTGCTCTTATGAAGAGAGATTCCGTACTTGAACTTTTCAATCGCCTGATTAAAGTATGCGGCGTCTTCAAAATACCTTCCCAGTTCAATCAGGCACCGGCCGTAAACGACCCAGTAAACGTTGTTTTCAGGTTCAAGCTCGAGACATCTTTGAATTATGACCTCGGCCCATTTCAGATAGTCAAGCCTTTCTTTAAAAACGCCTATAAGCATTTGCGTTTCCGCCCAGTTACTCAAAATTGGAGCGTGGTCCGGCAAAAGTGTGTTCGCCTTCAGAAATTTATCTAAAGAGGCTTCGAGTAATTTGGGGTTTTGCTTATCCTTTCCGGTCTTGCTCAGATGTTCGGCCCATTTGAACCAAAGGGAAGCTTCATCAGGATTTAATTTAGAAGCTTGGTCAAAGCTTTTGTGAGCTGTATAGAAATACCTGTCTTCGCCTTTAAGCTGCCATAATCGTTGATCGGTACAGGCAAGATTGAACCAGCCTTCGAAAAAAGACGGTGATGAATCGACTACTTTTTGGTAAAGGTAAGAGGCCTTAGTCAGAAGATCTTCCCTGGAAACCAGGCAGGCGAGATCGACAAGAGCATTGCCATAGTCATTCCAGAACATAGTTCCTGTTAATTTCAAGGCTTCAGCTTTTTGATATTTAGATATAGCTTCGACAAAATCCCCCGCTTCGCCCGACTGTTTGGCTATATAATGCCAGCATACGCCCCAATACCAATAAAAATGGGGCTCGGGATTTTTTTGAAACCGGGAATTCAAGCTGACTTGTCGATACTTGTCATTTGCCTCGTAAAAGTAATCCGGCTCCTCCTTTTTAACGCCAAGCTCTACCATCGCATTTGCCCAGACCGTTAAGGCCTGGTAGCAGTCGCTGTCGGCGGTGCAGGCCTGTTCTGCAGTCCGGCATGCCAAAATCAGATTATCGATATTAGAGCCGTGCAAAGCATAGGCTATCGCTTGTTCGAGCAGCAACTCGGAATTGCTGGGACAAAGCTTTTTAGATAGTTCGAAGGAAGTTACGGGGCTCGCCTCGCCTTTCTCAAGCTCTTCCTCACCGGCCATAACGAACATTTTGGCAAGCAGGTACTTATCTTCATCGCCTAGTTTCTTCCATCGGACTGAATTCCGATAAGGATCTAGCAATTCAAAGTTTTTTGTAGAAGAAATTTTTTCAAATGTCTCGCGCAAAGAACGGCTCATATGTTGAAAGTCTTAGTTTTATCTCTTCTCTTTCGAGATCCTTCTGAATGGAAAGACCCCCTCAATTCAGAAAGTTACTCTAAACGCATATTTTTTACAATGCGCATACATTGAAATATAACATAAATATCTAAAAATGAATAGGGATATCATTGAATTTGCATCTATAATTCCTCCGCCGCATTATCTGTACTCGCCAATAACCTTTTCCTTAAGAAAGGCAGTGCTGCGCATCGGCCGTAAAATCAAAAAAATATCTATGTCTTAACCCGATTTTCGAGGATGCAGGATCGGCAAGGGCTAATATTAGATTGTGCAAGGCTTACCGTCCTGTAGCTGCATGGAGGTCGAAGGAAACTTAAGCTATGTTTTCCAAGCTAAATGTCGCAGCAGGAAAGAGAAAATTGTGACAGATATTCAATAAATTTTTACACAATGCGCTAGCAAATGTTGATTTCAACGCGCTGCTCGACTTCATTGCCTTTACTAATTAGCTCGAGTTATGATAACATTTTCTTTTAACTGATTTAACCCGGTATTTTATGGATAAACGCACACTTATTTTTATTTTTTCAATGACTGTGGCTCTTCTTGCCATCAATACATTTTTTTCCTACTGGGATCGGCAGGCCGCAGATGAGTGGATCAAGCAGCAAAGAGCGAAAAAGGAACAGCATCGCGAAGAGCTCCAACAAGTAATCTCGGCAAACACTGTCCCCGTCGAGGAATTGCCCGTTGTTACCGTTGATGACATGGAAGGCGCTTTTTACGCTTATGGCGTTGAAGTCAACGGATCGCTGATACTGTTTCGACACGAAGATAAAGTTTCCGAAGAAGTGCGCGTTGACGGGGTGGTATACAACTTGACAACCCAGCCCCCTCTTACCAATTCTCCCGCCCTCTACGAAGCCGTTCCGGGACTGCTTAAAACCAAAACCCTTCCCACCTTTGGGAGCTTTGATTTGCAGCTCGTCTTTCTTCCACAGGTAAAAGATAAAAAGCCCCGATCAGCTTTCGGCGAGTACC
Source organism: Waddliaceae bacterium (assembly GCA_007124415.1). Lineage (GTDB taxonomy): Bacteria > Chlamydiota > Chlamydiia > Chlamydiales > SLFE01 > SLFE01. Next base: position 5,178 of record SLFE01000029.1, read on the forward strand.
GCAATGCCTACTTAACGCTTCCTGTTGAAAATTTGGCTAAAGAATTTCCAGACAGGCATCAAGAAGATGCTCCGCAAGGAATGGCCGTTGCGTTTTTCAAATCAGACGGAGAATATCTACCTGTCGGCATTTACGACACCGATCAGAAATTACTTGTGCCCCTTTCGCAATTTACTTACCTCGCGACAAGATTGGAGCAAATCCGGCCTGATGAAAAATACACAGACACCAACGGAGAACAGCAATTTTTTGTTCTTGAAAACGATTATCAGCAGCTGGTTTTCTCTAATAAAGGTGGAGCGCTCTCAGAGATCAACCTTCCCTTCAGAACAGCTGAAAATAGAAAAAGCGTTGTCAAGGAGATCGGCTTTGACCGCGACATGGTTCAAGACTATCCGCAAAATGCCGTTTTCCCATCTCGTCCGTATTACACGCCGGGCGACAACGAAGGCAATATCTATCATGAAACGGGAAGCCTCGGCGGCTATTATCCCCTAATTCGAAGAAATCTCATTCAACAACCCCCGTTTGAAACTACAATAGTCGATCCGGCCTACTATGCTTACAATATCGTTTCCGAATTTCCCGAAGTGGCCAATCTTGTCTATGATGTCAAGCAGTTCGACAGCAAAACAATTGTCTTCGAAGCCAGGCAGCCTCATCGCAAAATCACAAAAACATACACCATTGCGCAGGAAACCCAAGATGAACCGTATGTCATTGATCTTGCAATAGATATTGAAGGCGACAGTCGCGGACTATGGCTCACAACCGGAATACCGGAAGTTGAATGGATTAACGGAGGTATAGCTCCTGCGTTGAAATTCCGAAAAACCTCCTTGAACGGCAAGTCCCAGGTTGAATCCATAACCCTCCCCGATCCGGTCGTGTCAAACTCGACCCACCTGGATTGGATCACCAACTCCAATGGATTTTTAGGGACAATCACCGACCCACTGACTGAAATTGAGCCGGGCTTTAAGGCGGAAAAAGTTTCAGGCTTGATTGTTCCTTCAAGGCTCGTGATCATTGATCAGGAATACGATCTTTTCAATCCGGAGCAAATGCCTGGATATATGATGATGCTTCCTTTAAATAGAAAGGGAGGAACGATGAAATTCCGCATTCTGGCAGGCCCTTTCGCCACCAGCGTGCTCACGACCGTTGACCAGACCTTTTCCGATCCTGCCACCGGCTACAATCCCGACTACATTTCAAGCCAAAGCTTCCACGGGTGGTTTGCCTTTATATCCCAGCCTTTTTCGAAATTTCTCTTGATGTTGATGAACTTATTCCACAGCATTACCAATTCGTGGGGCTTCTCCATTATTCTCCTCACAATTGCTCTAAGGGTGATGCTCTACCCCCTCACCGCCTGGTCTTTTAAGTCAGCTCGTAAAATGCAGGAAATTTCGCCAAAGATAAAGAAAATCCAGGAGAAGTATAAAAACGATCCGAAGAAACTTCAGGTAGAAATGGCCAATGTTTATCGGGAAGCCGGCGCCAATCCGATATTGGGCTGTCTGCCGATGGTCATACAGCTCCCCTTCCTGATCGGCATGTTCGACCTATTAAAATCGACCTTTGAGCTAAGAGGGGCGCCATTCATTCCCGGCTGGATTGACAATCTTGCAGCACCCGACATTCTTTTTACTTGGGACTACCCGGTTTTTTATATCGGAACTGAATTTCATCTTCTGCCCATTCTTATGGGTCTTTGCATGCTGGCCCAATCAAAAATTATGAATAAAACAAAAGATCCATCAACAATGTCGGATCAGGAAAGGCAAATGCAGGGTATGGGCAATATTATGGCCTTTGGTTTTGCCATCTTTCTCTATAAGGCTCCATCGGGGCTGTGCATTTACTGGATCTTCTCAACTGTTTTAGGAATCCTGCAACAAAAATGGGTCAACTATCGCTATACCCAGAAGAAAGATTTGCAGCCGCAACCGCAAGTAATCGATGCTAAGGCTCAAAAATCGCGCCGCCGTAAAAAAAGATAAATATCAGATTCAAAGAGGTAAATAGCGGAAAAGGTGGATAATATATTACGCTCAATATGTGTTATTTGAGATTGAAATAATAATTTTTTTTATAAAATAACTCTTTTTCATTGATTTTCTTCAACTAATTTAGCAGACTAGTATTTAAGCCATATCTTTATATAGAGGTGTACTACCATG
>SLFE01000057.1 GCA_007124415.1 Waddliaceae bacterium
ACAATTGCATTTCAGGGGAAAGGTAGGGCGATAAGTCCTTATAATTTGCCCTGAGGTGATATCTCTTTGTATCGACAAAAGCGATTCTGCCATCTTTACAGAAAACCAAGTTCCAAGGGACAACGTCTTTAAGGCTCAGATTCGTGATAACTTGATGCAAGTCGCGCAATATCTCTTCGTTGAAACATGTTTTCCAGCATGCGAGATTAGTCTTCTTATCTTCAATCTCCATGTCCTCAACAACCAAAACATATTTACGAATCCCCCTTCGGCTTCTCCTGAATCCTTTTTTCTTCCTCTGCAAGACCCTGTCGGGAAGAGTATAGATCCACTTGCGAGGGCATTTAAAATGCGGCATGTCTTTAATTTCATTCCTGCAAAGCAAGCTTCCCTTGATCCTGCCTAAAAACGGAATCAGCTCGTCTTTCACTTCGGAATAATCATCGGTATAAGTTTTTATCAAAAACCCCGGGATTTCAGGATGGGCGGCAACAATCACTCCCCTATTAGGCCCCGATTTTATTTCAAATCCTGCTTTAATTAACGACCCTATCGACTTTAAAACCCGCGACGACAAAAAAATCTCATCCAAAATAGACTTAACGGGATGATCATCGGCAAGATAGTCCTCCTCAAACACATCTGTGCTTTGAACGGCGTCAACAAAATTTGCAGAATATACAAAAAGGGCAAAAATTAAGAATATGTTCCTCAAATCGACCTCCATCGAAATTTTTAAAAAAATCCGCACTTTCTTTAAGGCATCACGTTATGTAATTATTTTTTTAATCTCAAGAGAACTCGCGTTATGAGATTTTCCCTCCAAAAATCTTGAGTTTAATTAGTCGCCGCCCTAAATTTCTTTTTCAACTTAAGGAGGTGGCCTATGATTAGATGTACAGCAGGAGCGCTATTTGCTGCCGGAGCGGCAAGCACCGGGTATTTTTGGCACAAAGAACGCCTGGCAACGGCTGCTATCAGGGAAAATAAACTGACCGTTCAGCCTATCTCATGCTCGAGGACCGATCACAATTTTTCCACTATCTGGATCGGCTCTCCCTACACAGGCGAAGGAACCATCTGCCGCATTATCGAAAATGTCGAGGGCAGAGGGCCGATACCCCTTGTAGTCAAATTTTTTAAGCCGGACGTGAGCATTAATGGCAGCGCAGACCACCCGGCCGTTCTGCCGGTCCAAGATTACGCCCGGCTCTGCGGAAGAATCCGCCCCCTTCTCGACCTGGTGAACCACGATCCCGCCGAGGTTTTGCAAAATGCTCAGAGATCTTGGGAAGAAAAAGAGCTGAAATCCATTAATCTGGGCCATGTCGCCAAGATGGAAGGGCTCGAAGAGGCCGAAAAAGCCCTCCCCGATGATCTGAAAGAAAAAATACCTTACTTCGTCGATGCAGTCAAAATGCAAGTGATTCTCGCAAGAAAATTGCCCCCAGAGGACAGAACATCGCAGCTCCACCGAACCTATGCGCTCGGACCCAACCCTTGCGGACAGAGGGTCGAAAAGCAAGGGACTGTCGGTTTTGTTAAAACAATCGACAACCGAATTTCCATCGAAACGGATTGGGGATCTCTTGAAATCGGAAAACATGAAAACTTACCTTTCATGCTCCTCAAAATGAACCGACACTTTCACAAAAGAAGGGTAATGCTGACTGCCAAAACATTTCATGGCAGGCATTTTCTCTGCTGCAACTCGCGGGGCGAAAAACTGGCCGCCGCCGCTATCAAAACCCGCTTCGATTCTGATGAGGCCGAAAAAATCAAAAAGGATTGGACTGCGATTCGCGACATTGTCTTTTATAAAGCCATGCGGGAAATGGAAAAGTCAAAAAAACAAAGCGGCTTTTCAAACTCTATCAGAAGAAGGGTAAGGGAAAATATCATTTCATGGCTGACAAACTCGCTTTGATTTTCCTTGAGCAATAACAGTAAAATTGTTAACTTGTTATCTCATTTTGAGGTGAACTACCCCCATGACCACCACCGTTCAGACAGATTTTCACACGCCTGCCGCCTCCGGCCTGCTCCTGGAGAAAATCCGCTCCAAGCAGCTGACCGTAGGAGTAATGGGTCTTGGCTACGTAGGATACCCTCTTGCCCTAACCTTTTCAGAATCAAATATTAAAGTCGTTGGATTTGATATCGACGAAAACAAAATCGCCGATCTTTGCCACAACCGAAGCTACATTCACTCCATCGATAAAAGCCGCCTGAAAACAGTCAGGGAAAACGGCTTTTTTACCGCGACAAGCGATTTTTCCGGCATTTCCGCCTGCGACGCCGTCGTCATCTGCGTCCCCACCCCGCTGACCGAACACCTCGAGCCCGACCTTTCCTACATCATCGAAACCTGCAAAGCGATCGCCCCCTTTCTGAGGGGAGGTTCGCTCGTCTCGCTGGAAAGCACAACCTGGCCGGGAACGACAAAGGAAGTTGTCCGGACCCTTTTGGAGAAGGAGAGCGGCCTGAAAACGGGCAAAAACCTGCATCTTTGTTTCAGCCCCGAAAGAGAAGATCCGGGCAACAAGAAATTCCAAACAAAAAATACCCCGAAGCTTGTAGGAGGGGTCGACAAGACTTCGACCGACCTGGGCGTTGAACTCTATTCATTGATCTGCGAAGAGACTGTTCCCTTAAGCTCTGCCGAAGTGGCCGAAGCGGCAAAGCTTTTCGAAAATATTTTTCGAAGCGTCAATATCGCTCTGGTCAATGAAATGAAAGTGATTCTCGACAAAATGGGCATCGATGTCTGGGAAGTCATCCACGCCGCCTCGACCAAACCCTTTGGCTTCATGCCCTTTTGGCCGGGGCCGGGGCTCGGCGGACACTGCATCCCGATCGACCCCTTCTACCTGGCATGGAAGGCCAGGGAAAGCGGGGCCGCAACCCGATTTATCGAGCTTGCCGGAGAAATCAACCGGGCCATGCCTAAATATGTCGTCGACAAGGCGCAGGACTGCCTTAATGAATACGGCAAAGCAATGAAGGGATCGAAGGTTCTCATACTAGGCCTCTCCTATAAAGAAGATATCGACGACATGCGGGAGAGCCCGAGTCTGGAGCTCATGCGCCTAATGGAAGAAAAAGGAGCCTCTGTCGACTACCACGACCCCTACTTTCCGGAAATTCCCTCTTCCAGAAGCTATCAAAATTTTGCGGGCAGAAAAAGCCGCCCCCTTTCAAACGGGTACGACTGCTTTGTAATCGCAACAAAACACAGCTGCTTCTCTCCGGAGGAAATTTTATCTCACGGCGTTCCTGTAATCGACACGCGAAACTTTTTGCCCCGAAAAGAAAATGTTTATCAAGCTTGAGGATTCAATGGAGTTCATAGATTTAAAAACCCAGTACAATAAATATAAAAAAGAAATCGACAATGCGATACACGAAGTTCTGGACTCGAGCCAGTACGTCATGGGTCCTGAAGTCGGCCAAGTCGAGTCGCTGCTCGCCGAATTTGTCGGCGTGAAGCACTGCATCACAGCTTCAAGCGGCACCGATACCCTTTTGATGTCCATGATGGCTTTGGATATCGGGCCGGGAGACGAAGTAATCACCACTCCGTTCACTTTTGTATCGACTGTCGAAACGATATCCTTCTTAGGGGCTAAGCCGGTTTTCACCGATATTGAGCTCGATACCTATAATATCAACCCGGCGCTCATCGAAGCGGCCATCACTCCGAAGACAAAAGCGATCATGCCGGTGGGTCTTTTCGGGCATATGCCCGACCTCTTTGCTATCAACGCCATTGCAGAAAAATACGGCATTCCGGTGATTGAAGACGCGGCGCAAAGTTTCGGCGCCACCTTGGACGGCAAAAAAAGCTGCAGCATGACCACAATCGGATCGACAAGCTTTTTTCCGGCCAAACCGCTCGGCTGCTACGGAGACGGCGGAGCTATATTTACCGACAGAGACGATCTCGCCTCCGAACTCAGGGCGATCCGAGTCCACGGCGGTGCCGCTCGCCATCAATACACGCGCATTGGTTTGAACGGCAGATTCGATACAATCCAAGCGGCCGTGATCAAAACGAAGCTGCCGCATTTTCCTGATGAAATCAGAAAAAGAAGAGCTATCGGCACCCGGTACAACGAGCTTCTGCAAGATGTTTGCCAAACTCCGCAGATCAGGGAAAATTACACTTCAACTTTTGCAATATATACTATCCGGATACCCGAAAGGGACCGGGTCGCCTCTTTGCTGAAGGATAAAGGGATTCCCACATCGATATATTATCCCACGCCTATATACGCTCAACCGGCATACAAAAATCTCGGAATTTCCCCGGGAGCTTTTCCCGTAACCGAACAAGCGTGCAAGGAAGTGCTCAGCCTCCCGATGCATCCATGGCTTACGGAAGAGGCGCAAGACTTCATCGCAGAGGCAGTAAAAGAGTCAGCAACAGCAGGTGCCCTATCATGACAGAACAATTCTCAAGAACATGCGCTCTGATCGGAGCCGGATATTGGGGAAAAAACCTCGCCAGAAACTTCGATGCCCTCGGCGCTCTCCACACCATCTGCGATACCGATCGAGCGCTGCTCGATTCTTATCGGGAAAAGTATCCCGAGGCGCATTTGACGACCGATTTTATGGAAGTTCTGAAAAATCCCGAGATCAAGCAGGTCGCGATTGCAGCTCCTGCGGTGCAGCATTACGAACTTGCCAAGCAGGCGCTGCTTGCCGATAAAGACATTTATGTCGAAAAGCCTCTCTGCCTCGACAGCGCCGAAGCTAAGGAGCTGATCCATATTGCCGATGAGCAGGATTGCCTGATCATGGTCGGCCACTTGCTCCAATACCATCCTTGCGTCCGCAAGCTTCAGGAGCTTGTCGAAAACGGGGACCTCGGAAAAATTCAGTATATCACTTCAAACCGACTGAATCTCGGCAGCTACCGCACGGAAGAAAACGCCCTCTGGAATTTCGCGCCCCATGATGTTTCGGTCATACTCTCTCTTTGCGGACGCCGCCTGCCGGAAAAAGTGCGCTGCACGGGAGCTTCCTATCTTTCGAAAGGCATCGCCGATAAAACGCTGACCACCCTGAAATTCGCAGGCGATGTCCAGGCGCACATCTATGTCAGCTGGCTCAACCCCTTCAAAGAACAAAAAATGACCGTTGTCGGCTCCCAGGGGCTCGCCGTTTTCGACGACACAAAGCCCTGGAATGAAAAACTTGTGCTGTTCAGAGGACATGTCAACTGGAGCGACGGAAAAAGGCCCGTGGCCACGCAGCCTACTCCGGAAAATGTTGCTCCACCCCAGCTCGAGCCCCTTAAAGAAGAGTGCCGCCATTTTCTGAGTTGCTGCTTGAGCAGAAAAACGCCTCTGACCGACGGCGAAGAAGGACTCAGAGTGCTTCAGGTTTTGCAAGCGGCGCAGGAGAGCCTCGAAGAAGACGGCGAGGCCAAAGTCCCTTCGGCCCCGCACGTCACGTTCGGCCGCTATTCCCTGAAAGTCCACCCGACCGCCACGATCGATCCGGGCGCCGACATCGGAGCGGAAACGTCCATATGGCATTACACGCATATTTCAGAAAAATCGAAGGTCGGCTCCAAATGCCGCATCGGCCAAAATGTCTTTATCGCTCCCGGAGCTGTCATCGGCGACAACGTTAAAGTTCAAAACAATGTCAGCGTCTATTCCGGAGTGGTCTGCGAAAACGATGTTTTCCTCGGCCCCGGCATGGTCTTTACCAACATAAAAAACCCCCGCAGCGAAGTCGTCCGCAGAGACAAGTATGTCAAAACACTTGTAAAAAAAGGAGCGACCATCGGGGCCAACGCCACTATTCTTTGCGGGATCCGGCTGGGCGAGTACTGCTTCATCGGCGCCGGCGCCGTCGTTGTCAAAGACGTCAAACCCTTCGCCCTTATGGTCGGCAGTCCCGCAAGGCAGGTGGGATGGATGAGCCGGCACGGCGAAAAACTCGAACTTCCCCTCCAGGCCAATGACGGAGAATCCCTTTTTGCCCGCTGCCCGGCAACCGGTGAAACCTACTGCCTGGAGTTCGATCAAGTTCGGCCCGCCGAGGAAGAGCTCGCTAAAGTGAAGCGATGATCCGCGCAAAAAAGCTTTCCGACATTGAATTCACCGTCAGCTCGAGATCGATGTTTTGCGTCCTTCTTATCCTGATCGCCCTCTGCCGCGGAGGGCTTGAACTTGCCATGGCAAAAAAATTCGCCATGATCGCGCAGTTCGGCGGACTTGTCGCCATAAGCACACTGCTGTTCTTTCCACGAACCTATTTTTTCTCATCTTCCCAAAAATTTTATATCTCCTTTGCGCTGCTTTTTATCGCCGAATCATTTTTAAGCTGTTTTCTAACGTTCACCCTCAGCGATACCGGAATTTGGATCGTTTACTTCGCGTTCAACATAGGACTCCTTTGGATAGGACTCCTCACAATCAGATGGTTCGAAAAAAAAGAGCTGACAATCAATATCGCTCCCGTCCTGCTGTTTGCGGGCTGGCTGCTTTTTGCCGTCGCCGCTCTTGAAATGCTCCGCTTAATCGCATTCGACGCCACAGCGGAAATTATTTTAGTCCGCCCGGCATCGCTCACCGGAAGCTTCCTCCACTACCCTCTCATTATTGTTCTCTTGGGGCTGCTATCGCTTCAGTGGTACGTCATATCCTCAAAAAAAGCCTACCTTTGGTCGGGCCTTATCTTTTGTCTGGCCCCTATTGCCGCCGCCTCAAGGTCGGGCGTGCTCATATTTCTCGCCTCGCTATTATTTTATCCCTTTGCCGCTCCCTTGCAGAAGTCAAAAAAAATCATTTTTCTCGGCGCCCTCATCGCCGCAGGCAGCTTATTCGCGCTTGTTTATTTTTCTAAAGAGAACAGTCGATCTTCTTTCCACAAACACGCCCGCCACATAGTGACCGCAGCCAGCAAAAAATCGAGGGGAAACAGCGTCCGCATCAAAATCTGGAACCAGGTAGTCTCCGAATGGCTCGGCACCAACCTTCTCATCGGCGAAAAAGCGGGAAAATACACCAACGCCTCGAAAAACATGCTCGCCAAAAATAAGTCCGGCGCCGGCAAAGGGAGCATATCCGAGTCGAGCGTGCTCCAACTCCTCTCCAACTTCGGCCTGATCGGCATGGTCCTCTTTTACGCCATACTTCTCCAAATCCCCCGCTTCATCCACTCCGATCACTATTGGATGAGAGCCGCTTTTTATGCCTCCCTTTTCCAAACCCTCTTCTATCAATCAGTCGAGGTTGTCCCCTTCATGACCCTCCTTTTTCTGTTCCCGTTCATTTCCCAATCCTACAAAATCCATGTTGATAAATATTTTTTTTTTA
>SLFE01000188.1 GCA_007124415.1 Waddliaceae bacterium
GACGAAATGAATGCCCTTGCAGGGCTTTTGGCCAAGGAAGCGGGCTGCGACAATGTGATCATCCAATTGTCCAACGCCGGCTACGGTCCCATAATTTCTCGTCTGGGGCTTGAACATACGACCTCTCCGCGGATCATCGCCGGTAACAGAATTTTGAGGATTTCCCTCTCCACAACCCTGACATCCCTTGTGTCGCTGTATGAAGACCAGGCTGAAATTCTTGAAATCACCGTTTCTTCTCAATCGCCGATAACCGGGATTCCGATCCATGAACTGGGCGCCCACCTTCCCGAAGACTTTTTAATTGCCGTGATCCAAAATCGGGGAAGGGTGATGATCGCCCACGGCAGCCGCATTATATCGCCGGGAGATACCGTGATTGTCATCAGCAATCCTAAACACCGCCATGAGCTTAAGAAGATTTTTTGACCGATGTTTCGAGAGATAAGTAAAATACTTGGAATTTATCTTTTCGGCTTCAGCCTCACTTTGCTGCTGCCTTTCGGCTTGGCAATTTATTATCAATTTTTTGCAGATGCCGCTTATCACCCGCAACCGCACAGCGCTTGGGCCTTCCTCGCCACAATTTTTTTAACCGCCCTTTTGTCGGCTTTGTTTGTCTGGATCGGCAGGGGCGCGAAGGGAAGGCTTTATCGGCGTGAGGGGCTTGCCGCCGTGGTTTTTATCTGGCTGCTGACCCCGGTTTTGGCGGCGGTTCCTTTTGTATTGAGCGGAACGCTTGTCGATCCCGTCCAGGCCTACTTTGAGGCAACCTCCGGCATCACGACGACCGGCGCATCTGTGCTGACGCCAAAAATCTATGATGATGAAGGCGAAGAGATTCCGTATCGCAGCGTTCTGAAGCTTGTTCCACGGACCGAATATGTGTGGTATGGCAATATCGAACCGGTCAGAGACGAAGAGGGCAATATTGTCAAAGAGGGAATCGAGGCTGTCGGCCATGCCGTCTTGTTTTGGCGCAGCTTTCTTCAATGGCTCGGAGGGCTTGGAATCGTCGTCCTCTTCGTTGCCATCCTTCCCGCTCTCGGCGTCGGGGGTAAAATGCTTTTTCACTCGGAAATGCCCGGCCCTGTTAAAGAAGGCCTGACGCCCAGGATCAAGGAGACGGCATCTGTGCTGTGGAAAATCTATTTAGGCCTGTCGTTTTTAGAGTTTGCTCTTTTGCTCGGCACAAATCCCGAACTGAGGATATTCGACGCGGCATGCATCACTCTTTCGTGCATTTCAACCGGAGGCTTCACGGTCGTCAACGGCAGCATAGGCGCTTATAACAGCGCCGCCACGGAATGGGTGGTGACGGCCTTTATGATTTTTGGCAGCATTAACTTTTCCCTCTATTTTTACTCCCTTCGAGGTAAATTTTTTCGCCTCTATGATGTTGAGCTGATTGTCTATTTCATTATTATTTTTGTTTCAAGCATTTTTGTTACCGGTTATCTGGTGGGTTCGACCGAATACTTGACAACGGGAGGCACAGGAGATGTCTATTCCGTCTCCGGAGCGGTGCGAACGGGATTTTTTCAGTTTATATCCGCCATAACATCAAGCGGGTTTGCTGTTGCAGACTACGACAGCTGGCCCTACGCCGTTCAGTCCCTGATGGTGATTTCGATTTATTTGGGGGGCATGGCCGGTTCGACTGCCGGCGGGATGAAGATCATCCGGCATATCATGCTTTTTCGCATTGTTCAGGACAAAATCGAGTTGCTCTTCCGCCCTGAAACCGTAAGGAATTTTCGCATCGGAGAGCGGAGCGTTAATATTGCCGCCGCTCTTACGGTCCTTTGTTTTTTTGTGACCGTGATTGCGATGGCGGCTTTGGGGACCTTTTTGCTCACGCTGGACGGCCTTGACCCCCAATCGGCTTTGGCGGTGATTACCAGTACCATCAACAATTCAGGAATGGGTTTCAGGGAGGCGGGCCCGACGGCCTCGTTTGCTTTTTTGTCAGAATTCGGTATGATTTTGACCTCGCTTTGGATGATCATGGGCCGTCTTGAATTTTTTACGCTGCTCGTTGTTCTTGTGCCGGCTTTTTGGAGAGAATCGTAAATGCCTGAAATCGACTGGGAAAAACAATGGGAAATGCACGCCAAAGGATTTGACAAGGGGCTGCTTACTCTTTCAATACCAGGATACGGCGATATCCGTTTAAAGCCGGGCCCCGGATTCGGCGATCTGTCCCATGCGACTACGCGGCTCTCGCTGGATCTGATGACAGAATACGTGAAAGGCCGTGAGGTCATCGACATCGGCTGTGGCAGCGGAATCCTCAGCTTGGCCGCCTCGGCTATGGGGGCCAAAAATGTGGTCGGCATCGACATCGATTCCGGCGCTATTGGGCATTCGATTGAAAATCAGAAACTTAACGAGATGACAAACATCGTTTTTTTGTTTCCCGAGGATTTTCTTACACCTCCCTCGTCTCCGATGATGGTTATGAATATGATCCGCTCCGAGCAGGTCCAAGCCTGGGAGGCCCTGTCCCAGCTTCACCGGTTAAACGGCACGATCATCACCTCGGGCATCTTAACTGAAGACAGTGAAAAATATCTTGCCAAGACAGAGGAATGGGGTTGGCGGCTTGTTAAAACAAAAACCGAGGACGGCTGGTCGGCCTTTGTTTTCATGACGGAGTGAAAATGTTTAAAAAACTTTTTACGCAATGTACTAGACACTAGGGGCTGATCGGACGGATTTCGGCATTTCGCTTTATTCGGCGATGTTTTGACGGCGGTCTTTCCTCCTTTTTCAGAGCATTGAGGTTAATGGGGTTTCTTAATAATCCCTTAATAAAAATTTCATACAATAAAAATCATGAATAGATCAGATTCCATCGGCTCGGATTTAGAGGTTACCCTCCCTCCTTCTAGCCGGGATGCTCAGAAGGGAAATTTGGCCGGCCGCGAGGCGGTTAACATGACTCGCGCAGCTTCTGCAGGGAAAGCCTCTGCAGGAAATACTTCTCCAGAGAACAGGGGGCTCGGGTTTAAGCCGTCCTTAGGCTTGATTGCAAAATCAATTCTTGGCGGGCTTTTGCTCACCGGCCTGGCATTTGCTGTTATGTCCATTGCCATGCCGATCCTTGCAGCGATCCCTGTCGGACTGCCTTTAGTCCTTGGCTGTATCGGCTTCGGGGTTACTTTTGCCGTCATTATACCTGTTGCATTCCAATTTCTGTTTTGTAGAGATTTCTGAAATCGGTTATCCTTACCGTTAATGAGTGAAAAAGATACACATTTTGATTTGACGGTTATCGGGTCGGGTCCCGGCGGCTATCCCGCGGCGATCCGCGCGGCTCAAACAGGAGCCAAGGTGGCGCTGATCGAGTCCCAAGAGCTCGGAGGCACCTGCCTGAACAGGGGATGCATTCCTTCCAAGGCTCTGATCGCCTGCGCGAGGATGTACCATAATTTTACAAAAGCCGAAGATTTTGGATTATCTGCGGACAATGTCTCATTCGATTACCCAAAAATGGTCGATCGGGCCGACAAAATCGTTAAAAAAATCCGCAAAGGGGTCGAAGGGCTTGTCAAAGCCAACGGCATTACCCTTTTTCGAGGTTTCGGAAAATTTACCGCTCCCAATCAAATAAAAATTCTAGGCGAAGACAACGTCTTGATCGAATCGGACAAAACGTTGATCGCGTCGGGCTCCGAGCCGAGAATCATCCCCGCATTTCAATGCGACGGCGAGCTGGTCCACGATTCCACATCCATACTGAAGCTCAAAAAACTGCCCAAAAAACTCATTGTCATAGGCGGCGGCGTCATCGGCTGCGAGTTTGCGTCCATGTATAACTTGCTGGGAGTCGAAGTTGTCGTTTTGGAAATGCTTCCCCGCATTCTCACGACCGAGTGCGAAGAGCTTTCGGAGATTCTTGCCGATTCGCTCGCAAAAAGGGGCGTCGAGATCCACACCGAAGTGGCTGTTAAAGAAGTGAAGAAGTGCAAAAGCGGCGTTGAAGTGATGATTGAAGGGGGATCTTACTTCAAAGCCGATATGGCGCTTGTTTCGGTCGGCCGCAAGGTTAACTCCTTCGATATCGGCTTGGATGCGGCCGGGGTCTTAGTCAAGGATAACGGAGTTGTCGAGACTAATGAGAAGATGGAAACCGGCGTTGATGGCATTTACGCCATCGGCGATGTCACCGGAAAATGGTGGCTGGCCCACGTGGCGACGCACCACGGGCTCATCGCCGTAAGCAACGCTTTGGGACAGAGGGCTTTGATGCATGAAAATGCCGTCCCTTCCGTCATTTTTACCGATCCTGAAATCGCCTCCGTAGGATTGACCCCTGAAAAAGCTCATGATGAAGGGATCGCCGTCACTGTCGGACGCTATCCCTTTCAAGCTCTTGGAAAGTCGCAGGCTATAGGTCATCCGGAGGGCTTTGCCCAGGTTGTGGCCGATAAAAAAACAGGGCAGGTATTGGGGGCGCAGATTGCCGGGCATGAGGCGGCGACCCTGATTGCCGAAATGGCGCTTGCCGTTGCCAATGAATTGACGCTCGACTGCGTCTTCGATACTATTCACGCCCACCCCACTACGCCTGAAGCGTGGATGGAAGCGGCCCTTTTGGCCAACGGCACCCCCATTCATCTTCCCCCTAAAAAAAAGAGAGAGAGCGATGTCGCAAGCCGAGCTGTTTGACAACAGGCCAAAAGTGAGGAAAAAAAAACTCAATTTACTTCCCGAGAATCCGGACAAAGAGGCGCGGGGTCGGTTTCCCTCGTGGCTGCACCGCCCACTTCCCAAAGGATCTAATTTGTGGACGACGGGTCATTCGGTCAAAGGGAAAAAACTGCATACGGTTTGCGAGGAGGCCAAGTGCCCGAATTTGATGGAATGCTGGTCGAAAAAGACCGCCACATTTTTGATCATGGGAAAAGAGTGCACCCGAAGCTGCGGATTTTGCGATATTGATTTTGCAAAAAATCCCGAACCCCTTGAGGCCGATGAACCTAAGCGGATCGCCGAATCGGTCGGTGAGCTCGGGCTCAAGCATGTCGTCATTACTATGGTGGCAAGAGACGACATATCCGACGGCGGCGCTTCCCATCTTGCCCAAGTAATGAGGGCTGTCCGCAGTCAAAACCGGGAAGCGACGATCGAGGTTTTGACGTCTGATTTCGAAGGCAATGAATCGGCTCTCGACACGGTTTTGAACGAACAGCCCGAAATTTTCAACCACAACATTGAAACTGTCAGGAAAAAGTCCTCATCCGTCCGCCACAAGGCTACCTATGACCGAACGTTGAAAGTCTTGAGGTATGCCAAAGAGAAGAGACCGGAGATTTATATCAAATCGGGCCTTATGGTAGGTCTTGGAGAAAACCCCTCGCAAGTCAAGCAGACGATTAGGGATCTTAAAGAGGCCGGATGCGACATCATCACAATCGGGCAGTACCTGCAGGCCAGCCGCCATAAGCTGCGCGTGCAGGAATTTGTCACCCCCGAACAATTTGAGGACTATGCCTCTTTTGGACGATCGATCGGAGTCGCAAACATGTACTCCGGACCCTTTGTCCGCTCAAGTTATAACGCAAAAGCAGTACTGGATAATGCAAAAAAAACCATTTGAAGAAATATTAAGCGAAGTGAACCGCAAATTCGGCTCCCCTGTAGAACCTGAAGAATTAGTTGAAAGCTTTCCCCTTTCCGACGTCATGGACAAGGAGATCCTCATGCATCGAGAGGCTCACTTCGGGGGCAAGTTCGACATTATGCTTGAGTACTATTATTCGGGAGGCAAAGGGACTCATCCCGAATTTCAACTCAGAAGGATGGAGGAGCTGAAAGCTCTGGAAGATTCCATGGAAGAAAATCTTGCCGGCCTTTTGTTGTCAGGGGCCGAGGCAGAAGAAGTCGCCCGCGCCAGAGATGTTTATAAAAAACTTCGGGATCTTTACGGGGAGAATTCTTCCGAGGCAAGGATTCCCCGGCTGATAGCCGACTTGATTTTATCGGAAGAGCCCGAAGCTGAAATGGAGACAGAAGCGATTATTGCCGAAGGGAAAAAAATCATCCCTTTCCTTTTGGATTTGCTCAGGTCGGAAGATTTCCACAACCCATTATTTCCCGGTTATGGACAGGCTCCTTTTCTTGCTGCGAAATGCCTCGGCCTGATCGGTGAAGAGAAGGCAATCATTTCCCTTTTCGAAAATATAGGACGGGGTGATTTTGAAAATGAAAAAATGGTGATCAAAGCGCTTAAAAATGTTGGAGATCCGGCAAAGGATTTTCTTTTGAAAGTTGTTTCAAGCAAACCGTTCAGTGAAGACAACGAAAGAGCCGCACTTGCCCTGATTCAATTTCAGGACGACCCGCGGGTTGCCGAGTCCTGCCTGGGGCTTTTGGAAAATCCCGAGATATTCGCCCACGATTCCCTCGCCACATATCTTATCCTTGCATGTGAAGGACTTAAAGATCCCGGGAAAAGAGAGAGATTTGCCGCGATCGCGAAAAAAAGCGATTTACCGAGCCACTTCAAGCAGGATATCCAGGCCGTCATCAACTCTTGGGACACTGCGTAAAAAGACACTAGACACTAGCGGTGAATGCTGATCGTTTTCCATTTTTCAGTGTGGAAGCGCAGGTAGTAGAAAAGACAGGTGACGAAGCTGTAAACAACTGTTATCAACTGGGCGGTCTCAATAGAGGCGTTGTATTTCATCACGCCGACGTAGACAGGAAAAACAAGAAAAATCCAGATCGAGGTCGAGCCGGCAATCAGCAGAAACACAGTGTCGCCCGATGCCGTCAGAACGCCCATATAGACGAGGCGCAGCCACGAAAAGAAAAGATAGAGAAGGACCAAGTAAACGCATATTTGCAAAGAAGCGAGAAATTGCGGCGTCAGCTGTTCTTTAGGGTAATGAACGAATTGAGCGGCCAGATCGTCTGCAAAAAAGTAAAAGGCTGCAAGGAGGATCGCGAAAAACAAGAGGTGGAGCTTGAATCCCGACCTGACAGTCCGGTATACGGTACGGCTTTTGTTCGAACCGATAAAATTGCCCACAATCGCAGCGACTCCTTTTCCCACGCCCTCACCGAAAAAGAAGAATAGAATGGCCAGGGACTGGCAGATGCCGGCAATTGTGAGATAGGACTCGCCCGCCCAGGTCATGACCAAAAAGTAGGCTGCCCAGCCCAAGATCTCGAATGTTCCGAAAAGAGCCATCGGCCCGCCGATTCTGACGCAATTTTTCAAAA
>SLFE01000052.1 GCA_007124415.1 Waddliaceae bacterium
CCGAGGGGGCTCTATTTGACTCCTCTGGACCGAAAAAAGCGCTGGGATTACGAACCTGTAGCGAAGGTCGGAGATGAACTTAGGCGCGGAGAGACGCTGGGTACGACTTTAGAAAACCGTTTTAAACACCACATTATGATCCCTTTCTCACTCTACGGGAAATACACGATTACATGGGTGATCGGACCGGGCTCATACACTATTGATACGGTTGTCGCTAAAGCCGAGGATGAAGAGGGCAATGCCCACGAGTTTACGATGGTGCAAAGGTGGCCGGTTAAAACCGGCATGGCTCAAGGAGAAAAAATCTCTCCGACCCGGATGCTGGAAACCGGACTTAGAATTGTTGATACGCAATTTCCAATTATGAAGGGCGGGACGTTTTGTTCGCCCGGCCCTTTCGGCGCAGGTAAAACTGTGCTTCAGCACCATTTGTCCAAGTATTCAGCTGTCGACATCGTGATCGTTGTCGCCTGCGGGGAGAGGGCCGGCGAGGTGGTCGAGCTTCTGAGGGAGTTTCCCCACCTTGAAGATCCCCATACAGGGGACACTCTGATGAAAAGAACAGCGATTATCTGCAACACATCGTCCATGCCGGTTGCTGCGCGGGAATCTTCGATATACATGGGGATGACATTGGCCGAATATTATCGTCAAATGGGGCTGGACGTTCTGCTCCTTGCCGATTCGACATCGCGGTGGGCGCAGGCGCTCCGCGAGATATCCGGGCGTCTTGAGGAGATACCAGGCGAAGAGGCGTTTCCCGCCTACTTGGCATCCCGCATCGCCCAATTTTATGAAAGATCGGGCGTGATAGCCCAAACTGACGGAAGAACAGGTTCTGTGACCATTGGAGGGGCGGTGTCTCCTGCCGGCGGCAACTTTGAAGAGCCTGTAACACAGGCGACCCTTTCTGTTGTCGGAGCGTTTTTAGGACTTTCACGCGAGAGGTCGGATTCGAGGCGTTACCCAGCCATTGATCCGGGCATCTCCTGGTCGAAATATATCACCGGTGTCGGTAAAGAACTTTCCCAGTATTCCGACAATTGGGCATCCCTCGTCCTCAGGGCGGATAAAATTCTGAGGGAAGGTAATGAAATCGGAAAACGAATGGAGGTTGTCGGAGAAGAAGGAACAGCCATTGAGGACTTCGTCATCCATCTCAAGGGCGAGCTTTACGACTTTACCTATTTGCAGCAAAATGCTTTTGATAAAGAGGATGCCTACTGTCCCCTTAAGAGGCAGGTCGAGCTGTTTATGCTAATCAATCGTATTTTTGATAAGAAATTTGCATTTAAAACGCATGGGGAAGCTCGAAAGTTCTTTATGCAGTTATCCAATAAGATGAAAAATATGAACTTCTTGCCGGTAGGTTCGCGAGAGTATAAAGACACTTACGCGAAAATCGAGGAAATGATCAAGCATGAGGAATAAATGAAAAAAGTTCATGATAGAATTAATAATATGCGGGGCAACCTCATCACGGTCACCGCCGGCGATGTCGGCTTGGGTGAGCTTGCCGAGGTGAAGCTCAAAAACGGCAGAACCGTCTATGCATCGGTTCTTCGTATTGAGGGAGAGCAGGCCACGCTGCAGGTGTTTGAAGACGCCCGCGGAATATCGACCGGCGACAGGGTCACTTTTCTAAAAAGAAGAATGCAGGCTACATTCGGCGATTCTCTTTTGGGAAGAAGACTGAGCGGAAGCGGCGTTCCCATAGACAACGGCCCCGAAGTTATCGGAG
Organism: Waddliaceae bacterium; assembly: GCA_007124415.1. GTDB lineage: Bacteria > Chlamydiota > Chlamydiia > Chlamydiales > SLFE01 > SLFE01. Next base: position 1,745 of record SLFE01000052.1, read on the forward strand.
ATGCCTTAGACATTGGAGGGCCTTCTTTAAATCCCGCGAGGCGCTCTATACCCCGCGAGATGGTGAGAACAAACATTCCGATGATCGATGTCTTTAACTGTCTTGTCAAATCTCAAAAAATTCCCATTTTTTCCATTCCCGGAGAGCCTTACAACAAACTATTGATGAGGATTGCCAACCAAACCGACGCCGACGTTGTCGTCATTGCGGGCATGGGTTTGACTTTCGGTGAGTATCAGGCATTCATAGACAATGCCGAACAAGCCGGTTCGCTGAATAAAACTGTTATGTTCATCCATCGGGCAACCGATCCCGCCGTCGAGTGCCTGCTTGTTCCCGATATGGCTCTGGCCTGTGCCGAAAAGTTTGCCATCAATGGATCGAGCGTCCTTGTGCTGATGACCGACATGACTGCGTTCGCAGACAGCATTAAGGAAATTGCGATCACCATGGATCAAGTTCCTTCCAACAGGGGATATCCCGGATCGCTGTACTCCGATCTTGCTTCGAGATATGAAAAAGCCGGCGTGATAGAGGGAAGCGGCTCGATTACGATTGTTAGTGTGACAACAATGCCCGGCGACGATGTCACTCATCCGATTCCCGATAACACCGGATATATTACCGAGGGGCAATTTTACCTGCATCACGGTATGATTGATCCTTTTGGTTCGCTTTCGAGACTGAAGCAAAATGTGATCGGCAAGGTAACTAGAGAAGATCACGGTGACTTGGCCAACGCCATGATCCGTCTTTATGCCGAGTCGAAAAAGGCCCGCGAAAGGCGTAGTATGGGATTCCGGCTGTCAAAGTGGGACGAAAAACTTCTTGTTTATTCGGATAAGTTTGAGGGGCAAATGATGAATTTGGAAGTCAATCTGCCGATTGATGAGGCTTTAGACGCAGGCTGGTTGATACTTGCCGAATGTTTTGAGCCTGACGAAGTCGGAATTAAAAAGTCTATGATCGATACATATTGGCCAAACAAGGCGGTGGTGTGAGCGATATAAAACTCACAAAGAATGGATTGAGGGATCAGCAACAGAAGCTTACCCAGTTGAACCGTTATCTGCCGACCCTCAAGTTAAAAAAAGCGATGCTTCAGCTCGAAGTGAATGAGGCGCGCCAGGAAATCTCTGCCCTGGAAAAAAAATATGAGGAGCAGAGGATGATCGCCCTGGAGTACTGCACTCTTTTGACGGAAAAAACTGTGGTTGATCCAGTCGAAGTGACAAAAGTGCTTGAAGTAAAGAAGAGGTACGAAAATATTGCCGGCATCGAAGTTCCTTATTTCGACGGTGCAGAGTTTCAGGAGGTAGAATATACTCTGTTCGACACTCCGATCTGGATTGATGGCGTTATTACGGGCTTAAGAGCGCTTTCCGAAATTGCTGTTGAAATTTCAGTGGCCAAGGAAAAAAAGGATGCGCTTGAAAATGAACTCAGGAATGTATCGATCCGCGTGAACCTGTTCGAGAAGATTCTGATACCGAGGGCCAAGAAAAACATTAAGAAGATCAGCGTATTTCTTGGAGATCAGCAGCTTGCCGCCGTAGGACAAATTAAAGTAGCCAAATCGAAAATCGAAGCGAAGAAAGAAGAGATGCTCAAAGAATTTATTGAAGGGATAGCCTAACGCATATGTCTCGAATTGATGTTAAAAAATTTACTTTTGTCGGGATTAATGAGCAAAAAGAGGAATTCTTCCATCGAGCTCAACAAAAGGGGATGATCCATTTTATTGACGTTAGTCAAAAGAAAGCTTCCCACACTCCTCAGGAAATTCAGGATCTGACCAGTGCGATCAAAATCCTTCGCAGCCTCCCTGTCGCCAATCAGGTCGAGCCGTCCAGCGTAAGCCGAGCTCTTCCCATAGCCAAGGAAGTTTTAGCGTTAAGGCACGCAATCGACTCTAAGGAGGAGAAGCTCAGGGTTCTTGTTTTGGAAATTGAGAGAATACGCGAATTCGGCAACTTCAGTTTGGACGACATTGCCTATATTGAAAAAGAGGGTAATCGAATCATTCAGTTTTACTGCGCGAAAAAGGGACATTTTGAGGAGAAAGACCTTCCGGAAAATGTGATGTTCATCAACTCGGACCATGGCCTTGACTATTATGTCGGCATCAATGAAACGAGGCGATCCTTCAGTAAAATGGTAGAAATGGTTTTCGAATATTCCCTTTCCGAACTTATGGACCAAGCAAAGGGGGTCCGCGAAGACATTCGCAAATCCGAGACAGCGCTCAAAGAGCTCGCTAAATATAACGACTTTTTGCACAAGGCCCTGATCGTAGCTCATAATCATTACACCTTTGACACAAATCTTGACTATGCCCGGGATGAGCTTAACGGCAGCCTTTTTGTCGTCGAGGGGTGGATTCCGATGGACCGCATGGACGATATTAAGGATCTTGTGGGAGAGCTTGGAATCTATTTCGAAGAAGTCTTGATAGAGGAGACGGATAGTATTCCGACCTGCCTGGAAAATCGTGGAGCGGGGAAAATCGGCGAGGACCTTATTAATATTTACGACACTCCTCACCATACCGACAAAGATCCGTCGCTTTGGGTCTTGTCGGCTTTTGCTCTTTTTTTCGCTATGATAGTCAATGACGCGGGGTACGGACTTGTCTTTTTAGTTTTGGCGATCTTTATCAAGTACAAATTTTGGAGTCAAAAAGGTGTCGGAAAACGGGTCATTAACTTGACTCTTATACTTTGCGCCGGCTGCATTGTTTGGGGTACGCTCACAACATCGTTTTTCGGAATCAATATTTCCATGGACAGTCCATTAAGAAATGTGTCCCTCCTTGGCTGGATCAGCGAGAAGAAGGCAGAATTTCACCTTCACTTTAAGGACAGCCAATATGAAGATTGGAAGAAGAATTATCCGGAGATCTCCGGAATAACGGATGGAAAAGAATTTTTCCAGACCACTGAAATAACGGAAAACGGGTTTGTCAGCAATAAGGTTCTCAGCGATATCGGGCGCAAGGTGCTTCTGGAGCTTGCCCTGCTTGTCGGAATCATACATATAGCGCTTTCATTTGCTAGGTATTTAGGGCGAAATTGGAGTGGAATCGGATGGATTGCCGTGCTTGTAGGCGGCTATCTTTATTTTCCTCATTATCTTGAAGAGACAACTCTTCTTTATTATGTTTTTGGCGTGCCTCGGGGCTTTGGGGCGACAGAAGGGTTGCAGCTTATGTATATCGGTATTGCGGCAGCCGTCGGCCTGGCCGTCCTCCAGCACCGCCTGGCCGGGCTTGTAGAGCCCATGAACCTTATCCAGGTTTTCGCCGACGTGCTATCGTATTTAAGGCTTTACGCCTTGGGGCTTGCAAGCGCGATTGTCAGTGAAACAATTAATGAAATCTATGGAACCCTTCCCTTCCTGTTGGCTATTGTGATCATCGCATTAGCTCACGTGGTTAATATGCTTCTCGGCATTATGGGAGGTGTCATCCACGGGCTTCGTCTGAATTTTATAGAATGGTATCACTATTCATTTGAAGGGGGAGGGAAGGCTTTTGATCCCCTCCGCCTTTATGAAGTGGAATAAAAGGAGTAATTTTATGGCTTATGATTTATTTGGACCGGCTATCGCCCTTGGGTTGAGCGCTATAGGCAGCAGTGTCGGCTGCGGAATTGCAGGAGCTGCCTCCCATGCGGTAATGAGCCGCGTTGAAGAAGGACATGGTAAATATATTGCCATGGCTGCCGCCCCTTCTTCGCAGGTCATTTATGGCTTCATTTTAATGCTCTTGATGAGCCGCGCCATTGAAGCGGAGACTTTATCGCCTATGACAGCGTTGGGTATCGGATTCGGATCCGGAGCGGCGATCATGGTTGCGGCAATATTTCAGGGAAGGGTTTGCGCGACGGGCATTCAGGCGACCGCCAAGCAGCCGGCTGTTTTTGGAAAATGCTTTGCGGCTATCGGGATTATTGAGTCCTTTGCTCTTTTCGCGTTTGTGTTTGCGCTCTTGTTAATGTAGGACAAGGAGAAAATTTTGGGTCATCGTGTTGAGAAAGACAGTTTAGGAGAGGTTAAGGTGCCTGCCGACAAATTTTACGGGGCCCAAACCGAGCGGTCGAGAAATAATTTTCGGATTGGATCGGAGATGATCCCTTTGGAGATGATCTACGCCCTAGTCATCGTTAAGAAAGCAGCCGCTGCTGTCAACAGGGACCTCGATCTGATCGATAAAGAGAAATCGGAATTGATCCTGTCCATTTGCGATGAAATCTTGTCGGGAAAACATGATGATCAATTTCCGTTGAACGTTTGGCAGACCGGTTCTGGTACGCAGACTAATATGAATGTCAATGAGGTGATTTCCAATTTAGCCATCAATAAGGTTGGGGGTGAGATCGGGACTAAACATCCCATCCACCCTAACGACCACGTAAACATGAGCCAGTCGTCTAATGATGTTTTTCCTACGGCTATGCATGTAGCAGCGACTTTGGCCATCGTCAATAATCTTTTGCCCTCATTAGAACAATTCCATGCCGCGCTTCAATCGAAAACGGAAGAATTCAAAGATATCATCAAAATTGGACGAACGCACCTGATGGATGCCGCCCCTTTGACTCTGGGTCAGGAATTTTCAGGCTATGCAAGCCAGATAGCTCATGGTATTGAAGCTGTAAAAAATACTTTGCCTCATCTGTCAGAGCTGGCTTTGGGGGGGACGGCAGTTGGAACGGGCCTCAATTCGCCGCCGGAGTATGCTAAAAAAGCGGCTGATGCGATCAGTGAGCTCACAAAGGTCTCTTTTGTTTCTGCGCCAAACAAATTTGAAGCTCTTGCCGCTAATGACGCCCTTGTCGAAGCTAGCGGAGCGCTTAAGAGACTTGCCTGTTCGTATATGAAAATTGCCAACGACATCCGCTGGATGGTGTCAGGGCCCCGATGCGGGATTGGAGAAATCAAAATACCTGAGAACGAGCCGGGTTCCTCCATTATGCCCGGAAAGATCAATCCCACTCAGTGCGAGGCATTGACAATGCTCAGCGTCCAGGTGATTGGCAATGATGCGACCATTGGAATCGCAGGATCGCAAGGCAATTTTGAGCTTAATGTTTTTAAACCTGTCATTATCTATAACTTTTTGCAATCCGTTCATCTCCTCGCGGACGGCGCGAGGAGTTTTACCGAAAAGTGCGTCATCGGGATCAAGCCGAATGAAGAGAGAATCAAAATGCATCTAGAAAATTCCCTAATGCTTGCCACCGCCTTAAACCGCGAGATAGGCTATGACAATGCCAGCAAAATCGTCAGAAAAGCCCACGCTGAAGGACTTACCTTAAGGGAAGCCGCCCTTGAACTGGATATACTCGATGAAAAACGTTTTGATGAAATTGTCGATCCCGCCAAAATGATATAAAACGAATAATTCAATATATGATCCGCATCTGTCCGATATTAATTTTAGCTTTGCTGCTAGCATCTTGCGGAACCGAGAGGCTGCAGGTACAGAGCGAATATATGCTGCCTGATCGTTATGCCAGCGTTTGGGTCGGGACGCCGGATCCCCATAAATATTATCCAAACGTTGGACAGAGGCTGCTGATTCAATGGAAATTAAAGGATGAAATGCAATCCTTTTGCCAGATTTGGCTGAGGATGCGAATACTTTATCGCAATTACGAAAAAATCGAAAAATGGATCCCCCTTAAATGTCCTGTCGGCCGGATAGCTTACTATATAATGGACGAAGATTACACCTGCACTGATGGCATTGCCGCCTACCATATCCAGATTTTCGGTGACGGGCGGCTAATTGCCGAGAAAAAACATCACCTTTGGGAAGAAGTCATTATAATAGAGCAAAATGATGAGGACTATGACGAGATCGACCTTCAAATGGATGACTTTCCGGACGATTTCCGATTTGATGAAGAAGAGCCTGACGGCACTGGATTTTACAGAATATGAAACGACTGATTATAGGCAAAAATTGCATTCGCGAAGTGCTTAAAGCCGCCCCGGAGCGTATCGAGTCTCTTTTATTGGCAAAGGATGATCCTGAATTTTCTAAAGCAGGCATACCGGTTAAAATTCTCCGAAAGGATCAATTATCAGACCTTGCCGGCACCGAGTCCCATCAGGGAGTCGGGGCTTACGTTAAAGACAGGTCTCGTCCGGATCTGAAGTCCTTTTTAAAAAAAGAAAGGGATGCGAGTCTTGTTTTGATGCTCGATTCGATTTTTGATCCTCAGAATTTCGGAGCCATTCTTCGCGCCGCCGAATGCTTTGGCGCCGATGCCGTTGTCTGGTCGAAAAACAGGGGAGTTGACATCACACCCGTCGTCACAAAAGCCAGTGTCGGCGCCTCCGAACTTATCGACTTGATCAAAGTTTCGAATCTTGCCGAAGCGGTCAAACAATTTCAGAAGCATGGCTATGGGGCAGTTACCGCTGAAATCGGTGATGAGGCCGAGAACCTTTTTGAATTTGTATTCCCTCCGCTTACTCTTCTCATTATGGGATCTGAGGGCAAAGGGGTCCAGCCCCTGATCAGCAAAAGGGCCGACCATAAAGTTTATATTCCCATGGCCGGTCAAATCGACTCGCTCAACGTTTCGCAGGCAACATCGGTTTTCCTCTCTCACTGGAAATCATAAGCGATTAATCGACGCTGGCAAAAGTTGAGCTTAATGCGGCTTCGGACTTGGAGAATCGCGCGTGTGCCCGGAGGATGATCTCTTCGGTTGTATTCCAGTCCATGCAGCCGTCTGTGATAGAGATGCCATATTTCAAGGCAGAAGGACTTGTGTGTTTCTGCCTGCCGGGGTTGAGGTAGCTTTCGAGTACGAGGCCGAGAATATTTTCGTTGCCTTGGCAAATCTGCTCGACAACTTGTTCAACGACTTCAGGCTGCTGCTCGTGGTCTTTTCCGGAGTTGTCATGAGAGCAGTCAATGAGCACTCTCAATGGGAGCTTATGGGTCGCCAGAAGTTCGAGAGCATAGGCCACCGATGGCCGGTTGAAGTTTGGGCGACGTTCTCCCCCTCTTAGAACAAGGTGGGTGTTGGGGTTGCCAGAGGTGTTCATGGCGCATGCTCGCCCATAATCGTCAAGCCCGATATGGCATTGCGCGTGATTTGCCGCATTCATGCCGTAAACGGCATTCAGGATGTTGCCGTCTGTGCTGTTTTTGAAGCCGACAGGAATGGAAAGCCCTGAAATAAATTGCCGATGAATTTGCGAAGAGGAGGTTCTTGCGCCGATGCAGCCCCAGCTGACAAGGTCGTGATAATAGTGGCATGTGAGAGGATCGAGAAATTCGGTTCCCACGGCAACGCCCAATCGATTGATCTCTAGCATCAATTCCCGCGTCATGCGGATTCCCTTCGCAATATCGTTCGAATTGTCAAGATTTGGATCGTAAAGGAGGCCTTTCCATCCAAGGACCGTTCTGGGTTTTTCGCAATAGACCCGCATGACCAGTGCGATCGTATCAGACACATAATCTGAGAGTTTTTTTAATTTTCTGGCAAATTCAAAAGCAGCTGTTGTATCATGGATCGAACAGGGACCGACGATAAAAAGTGTCTTTTTCGTTTTCTTTTGCAGAATATCGATGATTTCTTGACGAAAGCCCTCTATCTTGGTATAGAGTTCACTCTTTAAGGGAAACTCATTTTTGATATCATGGGGCGTCGGCAAGGGCTGACACTTGGTTCCGGGATAATGTAATAAACGCGACGTCATAAAATAAGGCTCATCCATGCATAAGACTAGAGAAATTAGTGATAGCATGATTAAACAATATTTATCAAGCTCCATCGTTTGCGGTCAAGTGGGAAAAAAGCGATCGGAAGGGTATGAACTTAGCTACTCGGCAAACACAATGCACATTCGGGCAGACTGCAGTTTGGCGTCGGTTTGGGCCGCCAAGCAAGCTTCGATGGCTCTTAAAAGCGGCTTTATTTCTGAGGTGCTTGGAAGAACCGAGCCGCTTTATCCGCTTCGCCCTCTTTGGATTCAAGCGGGCGACATCGCCCCATCACTTCAAAGGTGGATCCCATTGGGATTCAATGCTTTAGTTGTGGAAGAGGATTTTAAAGTGCCCGAGGGCGTGCAGGTCATCCGACGGCCGAGGCTCGACCGGGAAAGAGGCTTCAGTCCATTCGACGCCGGATATGTACAATATCTTAAGGAGACTTTGGGGCAGCTTGAGTGCGACGCCCTGCTTTGGGAAAGCCGTTATAACGACCCGTCATTTTTCTGTCATGAAGACGGAGAATTTTTGACAAGGATTGAGATTTTGGAGCAGGAGATGAGGCTTCTGGAAACCGTTCTCGATGGCACCAGGCTGATTTATTATCTGCCCAAGCATCAGCAATTCAATGAGGCCAAACAAAGCCGATGGCTCAGGCGCTTGTGCTGCTCTGCCGGCAAAAATACAATCATAGCTTTTTCGCAGCCGTTGTTTTGGAAAGAGATCAGGCAAAGTCTGGATCCCATTACAACCCCGCTAATGCCTGTCATTCCTGTCGAGACGTCATGCGATGAGCTCGGCAGGCTGTTTTCTCAGATGTGCGGGCATAGCTTCCATGGGGTTCTTACTCTAGTCAAGTCACCCCCAAAAGACGATATGCTCCTTTGGATCATTGGCCAGCTGCAGCTTAGGCATTCGTCGCCTCAGCTTCTTGCCGATATTTGGGATCGTTGAACTTAATCTCAAGAGCATGTGAATTTGTGGTACATGATAAATTTTGGGAAAATAGTTCAAAAATCAGTTTGGATGTAATTTTTCAAGTGACTCTATTTAATTGCCGAATAATTAGAAAATTGATAATATATATTTTTATTTATGGAGATTTATTGATTTTATGCAGGAACTCGAATCAATATTAATTTTTGCCAGGGATGCCATCTGGGGCGTGCCGCTGCTTCTGTTCATTTTTATTTCGGGCGTCTATTTGACATTTCTTTTGAGAGGTATGCAGTTTAAGTATTTAGTTTATGCGTTTAAGCAGGTATTTTCGCCTTCGAGAAAAAATGATGATGGCGATATCACTCCCTTTAATGCTTTAATGACTTCTCTGGCAGGAGCTATTGGAACAGGTTCAATTGTGGGAGTTGCCACGGCCGTGGCTGTCGGGGGATTCGGCGCAATTTTCTGGATGTGGATCACAGCGTTTTTAGGAATGGCGACTAAGTATTCGGAATCTCTTCTAGCGGTCAAGTACCGCGTTCTTGACAAGAGAGGGGAGATGATCGGCGGCCCGATGCAATACATGGAAAAAGGTATCGGGTGGAAATGGATGGCTGTCTTGTTTTCTCTTTTCGCTTCTGTCGCGGCAGTGGGAACGGGCAATTTGGTTCAAATCAATGCCATTTCAGAAGCGGTTCAAAGTGTTTGGATGGTTGATCCATGGATTACGGGAACCGTAGTCGCCGCACTGATAGGCGCGGTGCTGCTCGGCGGGGTCAAAGCAATTGGACGACTTGCGGGCGTGCTGGTTCCGGTTATGGGCAGTTTTTATTTGCTTGCGGGGCTTGTGATTCTGGGTATACATTTTGCTAAAATTCCCGAGGCTTTGAATCTGATTGTCCGCCACGCTTTTACAGGACAGGCGGCGATCGGGGGTTTTGCAGGGTCTACTCTCATGCTGGCAATTCAAATGGGGGTTTCGCGAAGCGTTTTTTCCAATGAGGCCGGACTTGGCATTTCATCCATATCAGCTGCCGCGGCCAAAACAGACAGTCCGGCAAGGCAGGCGATGATTTCTATGACCGGAGCGCTGTTTTCGACAATTGTCGTATGCACAATTACAGGACTTGTCTTCGCTGTGACAGGTGTATTAGGACAGATTAATCAGGATGGCGGAACGCTTAACGGCGCGACAATGGCATTAACTGCTTTCGAGTCGTCAATAGTCGGCGGGAGTTATATAGTGACGGTAGGGCTTGTGCTTTTTGCCTTTTCCACAATTCTGGCCTGGGCTTATTACGGAGAAAAGTGTTTCGAGTACCTTTGCGGAGAACGATCAGTTCCCTTTTATAGAATTCTGTATTCCCTTATGATCATTCCCGGCGCTGTTGTTAAGATGGAAATTGTCTGGTTGATAGCCGATGTTACAAACGGCTTGATGGTGATACCCAACTTGCTGGCGCTAATTATGCTTTCCGGCGTGATCAAAAAAGAAACACGACTTTTTTTGAACGAAGTGGAATTGGAACTGCAACTGCCCGCATAAGGAGTTACTGTTGGCCGCACTTGAAATGGGACTTGATATTCTCTATGAGATCGTTTGGGGCTATCCTTTGCTCATACTCATATCCGCTGCAGGAATTTACCTGACGATAATTTTGAAGGGCATTCAGTTCCGTTATTTGTGGTACGGCATCAAGGTTGCTGTGGGGGGAGGGAACCAGCCCGGCGAGGGCAAAGGGGACATCTCCCATTTCCAATCATTGATGACAGCATTGGCAGCGACGATCGGAATCGGCAATATCGCCGGGGTGTCCACGGCCGTTGTGATTGGCGGCTATGGCGCCATCTTTTGGATGTGGATCACAGCTCTTTTGGGAATGGCGACAAAGTATGGGGAAGCCTACCTTGCTGTCAAATTCCGTCATGTCGATAAAAATGGCGAAATGGCTGGCGGGCCGATGTTTTTTATTGAAAAAGGGCTTAGCTGGCGCTGGCTGGCTGTCTGCTTTGCACTTTTCGGCACGATTGCCTCATTCGGAGGAGGCAATATGCTTCAGGCAAATTCTATCGCCGACGCCCTCAGCGAGATGCTTTCTGTTCCTCCTTATCTGACAGGAATTGCCGTTGCCGTTTTTGTCGGGCTGACTCTGATAGGGGGTATCAAAAGTATCGGACGGGTCGCTTCCGTCCTTGTCCCCTTTATGGCCCTCTTTTATTTGATTGGAGCTTTTATTGTCCTTGGCTACCACCTCGACAGGATCCCTTATGCCCTTTGGCGTATCTTTCAACATGCCTTTACAGGAGAGGCGGCATTCGGAGGATTTGCCGGAGCTACAGTGATGATGGGCTTGCAAGTAGGGGTCAGCCGAGGATTGATGACCAGCGAGGCAGGGCTCGGTACGGCTTCTATTGCGGCTGCTGCAGCAAAGACCGATGTTCCGGGCCGCCAAGCGATGGTGTCGATGACAGGCAGCTTCATCTCGACGATTGTCATGTGCACGATTACAGGCCTTGTCCTGGGCGTGACAGAAGTTTTCGGGATCGAGGGCGTCAATGGGAAGCTTCTCACGGGCGTTGCCTTGACGATGGCCGCTTTTGAATCCGTTTTTAGCTGGGGGGAGGCCATTGTTACTGTCGCTGTTGTCTTTTTTGGATTTACAACTCTACTCGGTTGGGCCTACTACGGAGAGAAGTGCATTGAATACCTTCTGGGGGAAGGGTCGATACCTTATTTTCGTTTTGTTTTTACCCTGATTATATTTCCCGGAGCTGTTCTCGATTTGGAGCTTGTTTGGAAAATTTCGGATATTTTCAACGGCCTGATGGCGTTTCCCAATCTGATTGGCATCATTGCTTTATCAGGCATCATCACAAAGGAAACGCAAAATTTCTTAACGATGGTTAAGAACGAGCAGCTAAAATAAAGGCGGGGGGGGATTTATGCCGCTGATTGCGACTTATACAGGCGAAGGGCAGAAAGTGTTCATGACAACATTGATGGCGTCGAGGGTTTCCTGAAAGATCTCCCCCTCAGGCGAGAGCGCTTGCAGCTGCTGCCATGAAAACCATTTTACGTCGTGGGACTCCTCGGAATTCCAGATGAGCTTTCCTCCAACGGGACGTCCGACAAAAATGCTGTCGATATGCTGGTGCGCCGGCTCATCGCCGAACTTGGGAATCTCTTCGACGAGACAGAAAAAAGGGCGCTCAATGCTGCGGGCATTGTGATAGTTAAGCCAGAGATTTTCTTGTTTGATGAGTTCTATTTCCAAGCCTGTCTCCTCTTTGGCTTCGCGGATGGCCGCCTCGGGAGGGGTCTCATTGGGATCTATATGTCCGCCGGCCGGCAGCCATTTTTGCATTTTTTTGTGAAAGAGCAAAAGGACTTGCTGTTTCTCTTCGTCCAGGATATAAACTGACGCTGAAAATTGTCTTTTCATTTTTGTTTAAGCTCTTGTAAAGATTTTCTCAAAGCAATATCGATATCGATTTTTTGCCGCTCGGCTTGTTCGACCAGTTGCAGCAGACGGTTTCCCAATTCGATTTCAGGATTGTCCGAGTGGGGCAATTCATAATCGATCTCCCCCTTTTTAAGCGTTTTAATGATTTTTTGCGCTTTGAGAAGTGTGGGAATGTGTTTGGGGATAGCGTCCAGCGGGCTTTGCGGCTTTTTCTTTTCGGCCTGCTTGATTTTATTCCATTGCAGGACGACCTGCTCGGCATTAAGATTTTGTTTGTCTTCGAAAACATGGGGGTGGCGCCTGATTAGTTTCGCGATGATGCCTTTGAGAACTTTTTCGGTTGTCAGTCGTTGTTCCTTTTCGCCGAGTTTGCAGAGGAAAACAGCATTAAAAAACAGATCGCCCAGCTCTTCGGCGATATTTTCATTATCTTCTTCGTTGATCGCCTCGATCACTTCGTAAGCCTCCTCAATCAGGTGCCGGCGGACCGAGGCTAGGGTTTGTTTTCGATCCCAAGGGCATCCTTCCGGGCCTAGCAGGCTCTCGACAATGTTGACCAACTCGTTAAACTCTTTCATAGTGAGGAAGTATACATAAGTTGTCATTAAATGAAAATGAGTGTAAAATGCTTATTGCCGGGGACCTTATGGAATCGCCTCGCCCGAACCAGGTCAGGACAGGAATGTAGCAGCCTTAAGGGTATGATCGATGCCATGAGTCAATCTCCGGCATTTTTTTATTGCCTATTTTTAAAAAAATATTTTACATTCCAGTCCATGGATGCTGCATCTAAAGGACTGATCACTCAAATGTCGTCTCTTTCGGCACAAGCTAAAGCTATGTGTCCGAACATTGCCGGCGCTCTCGACTGCCTGGTTGAAGCTGTTGCTCTTCAGGCTCTTACAAGTAATCAAGCTTTTGCAGAATTGGGGAAACTGCCGAATCACCGCGACTTTATAAACGATCCGCAGTTTCGAAAGGCTTATTATCGCTTCTGCTCCGAATATACTGAAGAATTGCTGATGATTTCTATAAAAGCTGGGGAGTTAGAGGCTTCTATTCCCTATGAAGCATTGAAGAAAAGGGCCGATGTTTTGGCAGCGACAGTTAATTATCAAGAGGGTAAAGATAAAGAAATAGATTTGACAGATCAATACAATTTTTATGATCAGTATCGCAAGGAATACCAGGATTTTTTTAATTTTCTCAAAGGGGAACCGGTTAGAATCGACAGAAATAATTTTGCTTTTCTGATGAAATTGGCCCTTGAATACGGCTCCAATGATTTGATCATTGCATGCGGCCGGTATTGCTCAGAAAACTTAAAAAATTTTGATATTGATAGTTTGAATTTTGTTTGGGAGTTTGCCGAAGAGGTTTGCTGCTACTCCTGGCAGCTGGAAATTTTGAAATTGCTTAAAGGCAATGAAGATCTCCTCAGGTATATGAACACTGAATGTCGAAATCAATTTGTTTATTTCAAACGATGCTATCTGAATTTCAATTCCGACGCTTCCTGGTCAATGAATCTTTATAGCGACAGGGATTTGAATTATTTCATATCGATTTTTTCCAAGTGTCATTTCCTTCGGCGCTGCTCGGAGAGCGCAAACTACTCATCGTCTGTTTTTCTCGGTTATATTCAAAACAGTAGGCGGGTCAAAGTGTTATTGGATATAAATGAAGCCGCAACGATGTTTTCAATGATAAGGATTAATCTCAAACCGCTTTTGTCCGGGGAAAGGGCTGATCTCCTCAATCATTTATTTAGTAAGACCAGTCTTCGCGAGATTAACTTGGTTGGCAATGAAATCGACGATGTCGAATCGGAAACTATCGCAAGGCTTTTGGAAAACAACAAGACTTTGGAAAAGCTTGTGCTGTCTTACAATAATATTTCCGGCAGGGGGGCTATGAACTTGGCAGAGGCCATGGATAAAAATAGTCGGCTGGTTTGTCTTGATTTAAGCGGGAATCCGATCGACAATGACTGCCGGAAGAATTTGCAGGAAAAAAATATTTCCGGACTCATTCCCACTTGATTTCTTTTTTAAATGGGGGGCGGTCCGGAATCGGCGGTTCATGCCTCTCTTCTAGAATCGGACGTCTTTTGCCGATGAAAGTTGCGTGGCTGATGCCTCTATCCTGCTGAAAGAAGCGGCAGAGCTTTTCAAAAAACTTCATGCATAGACGATTTTGTTCCAAAAAGTAGACAAGAGGAGATAGAATCATTTTTATCGGAGCCCAAATGAGCGCGGGTATTGTTGTGCTGTTGATTTTGAACCACCAGAGGTAAAGGCCGTGCCTATGCTTGAATCCCTCTTCCCTCCGACTTTTATCGCGCCAAGCATTGAAGAATTTGGAAGGCGCTTTAAAAAAATGGAGCATTTTTAAATATAAAGCATAATGGTTAGTCATCCATGTATGTATTTTAAATTCGGTTTCGGCAAGGGCGGCAAAGCGTTCAAAGGCGTCTTCGGAATAAATGTCGATCGGCGTGGAGCAGAGAACCTGTCCTTCGGGCTTGATGACCCGGCAAAGTTCGGCTATTGCCAGTCGAAAATCGCGGTGGTCGAGCTCGGCAATCACTTCAGCGCAGAGGCAAAGGTCGTATTTGTCATCTTCAAACGCAGTTATGGGAAGGGCGTCTTGCTTTTTTTCGATATTGGGATGTTCGGGTATACGCTTGAGCGCGTTTTGCGCAATGTCGGAGGCGGTGACTTTGGCCCCTTTTTCAGCCAAGGCCCTTGCCAAAGGACCGCAGCCGCATCCGATGTCTATAATTTCCAGCCCTTCGGGGTCGGTGAGTTGCTCAATAACCGCAAGGGTTGTTTTGATTCTCTCACGTCCTATGGCGTTGGAATTCGGATCGAACCTTTTAGGTCTTGTCAGCCAAATTCGCTCATATTTGGCTTCAGCTTCTTGCTGCCTTTGTTTGATTTTGTTGACAGCATTTACTGTTTCTGTTTTTGTGTCTGTTTTGATTATGGATAATGGATTTTTTTTCATACTCATTTAAGTTTTGGTTAAAAGCTCTTGTAAAGATAATTTCGGGCAGCTGGGTTCAATAGGAAAGTTTATAAATAATCGAAACCAGACTTCCAATGTAAGCAGCGCCCACAGGTTGGGGAAATATTTTTCGCAATTTTCCGGTGTATCGGTTACTGATTTAATCCAATTCGGGTCAATAATTCCCGATTCGACAAGAGAGCCATGGTTTAAACATTGGAAAACCTCCTGGAGTCCTGCTTCCTTGACCCAAGAACTTAAAAACTTTTTCCTGGTCTTTTTCGGCCTGTAGATAAGTTCATTCGGAAATGTGTCGGTGAACATCCCCTTTAAAATCGAGGCTGTGTCTTTTTCGGATAAAGAGGAAGGTTCGGGAAACCCTGCAAGGTAATCAATAATGGCCGAATCCAAATAGGGGGCCCTCCATTGCAGCCCGCTGGCCATGGTCAACCTTTCAAATTGCGCAATGTAAAGATCGGGTAGCCTTGTTTTAAAATCGAGATAGAGAAAAGAGGAAGTATGCGACTGAATCTTTGACAAATTGTGGAATTTTTGCACAAAAAAATCCGATTGGAAATAGGTGCTGATCCAGGGGGCGGCGCTGTTGAGCATCTCTTCGGAAAATATGGAATTGTGACGAATATAACCGACTTCCCAAACATTAGATTGAGAATGCTGCAGAATATTAAATGCGGACTTATGGTCTATCCATTGGCAGGCGGGAACAATAAAGTTTCTAAGCAGCGTATGCCAAAGCTCGACGAAGTTGTATCTGATGATCGACTCCTGTTCCGAAAGAGTATATCTCCCATGGCCTGCAAGAAGCTCGTCGCTTCCCATGCCCGAATAGACATATTGGGACTGGCTCGAAGCTATCTTGCCAAGATTATATGTGGCAACCACATTGGGGTCTGCTAGCGGTTCGTCGAGGTACCAGATAATTTTAACAAAGTCGTCCAGCAGTGTTTTAGGCGTTATGATGCCAATGGTTTGATTGAGATGGAGAGATTGGCTGAATCCGGATGCTGCTGTGATATCGGCGTCGTTTTGTCCTTGAAAACCTACAGTAAAGGCGGGTATCTCCTCCAGCGGCCTCTCTTGGCGGATATAGTGAGCAACTGATGCCGACCCGATCCCCCCAGAAATCAGGCAGCCTGGAGTTATGTTGGGTTCCAGACGCTTTTTGACCGATTGCTTCAGTAAATAATCAAGATTGATGCGCGTCGTTTCAATCGGTTCGCTTTTCTTCTGTTGAAATTTTTCTCCATACGACCAGTAGGAATGGATTGAAACTCCGGATTTCTTTGAGAACTTAAGATAATGGGCGGGAAGAAGTTTGTTGACGTTCTGTATAGGCGTCATGTCTTGAGGAATGTAGCCGAGAGCCAAGTAAAAGGCTATAGAGTCATTTGCCGGAGTTTGCGGAATCGTTCCGGTGGCGAGCATAGCCTTGATTTCGCTGGCAAAGATGAAGTGATTGAGGTCGAAGTACCAATAGAGGGGCTTAACTCCAACCCTGTCGCGGTAAAGGTATAGCGTCCCACTGTTTACATCGTAAACGACAGCGGCAAAATCGCCGTCTATTTTTTCTACAAAATCTTCTCCCCAAGCGTCGAACGCATTTATGAACAGCTCGGAGTGTTTCATCGTTGCGAATTCATAGCCTTCCTTTTGCAAGGATTTGGAAAGTTCCTCATAGTTGTAGACAGCCCCGTCCAGGGCGGCGATTATGCTTTTTTTGCCATTGGCGGCGATAACGCCGCCGCTTATGCCGATGCTGACGTTTTTAAAGGAATATACATCCCTCAGACCTTTTCCCAACATGCCCGGGCTTCTATGAGACATCGAGTCTAGTATGGGGTCCATAAATTTATGAATGTGAAACACATCGGGATATATAACCCCGGCAATACCTGTCATCCGCTTTACATTGTTTGAGTGATCTTGTAAACTCCATTAATATAACGTCGAGGGGTTTTAAAGCAATGTTAGTCAAAGTCCAAGATAATGTATGGATTCTTCTAGCAGCTTTGACCTTTGTTTCTATAATGTCGCTCATAGCTTGGTGCTTGGGCTTTTACCGTCTGCCAAAAGGCGAGAAAAAGAGGCATATAGGAGTCGGATCTGCGGCTGCTGCTTTCGGCCTGTACTTTTTTGTGCAGCTTATCCTCGTACCAATGGGCCTAATTGGCTGGGTCTATTACCAATCCGGCTCTGTCCCCGAAGAGATTTTCGGGCCTCTTTCGCAATCCGATATCGGATGGATCAATCTTTTTTCAATTTTACTTTCAACAACTGTTGTTATTATCCTCAGCATTGCGCTGGGGCGAAATTCAAGGCAAGAGATCTGGAATTTCGGCAGTTTGAATTTCTGGAAGCATGTAAAGAGCGCTTTGATCGGAATGGTAACGTGGCTTTTGTCCTACCCCTGGGTAGTGGTCGTCGGGCAGTTTGTGAGCATTTGCTTGATACTTTGGCGCGGGGAAGCGCTTCCTGACGTCGACCAGGATATGGTGCATTATTTAAGGAGCATCGCCGATGACAGACTTCTTTTCACCTCATCTCTTGCCGCCGTGATCGTGTGGGTTCCCTTGGCTGAAGAATTGCTGTTTAGAGGATTTTTGCAAAGCTGGCTCTCGACATTTTTCCCGGTTTCTTTTGCAATAGCCCTCACATCCATACTTTTTGCCTTTTTGCATTTTTCAATCGGGCAGGGACTTTTAAACTGGCTGCTCATTCCTTCCCTTTTTGTCCTTTCCTGTTTTCTCGGCTTTGTTTACGAGCGGCAGCAAGCCCTGATCGCCCCTATTTTCCTTCATATGACAGTCAATGCCATCAGTGCTTCAATGATTTTTATTATTTAATTTTCTAATTAATATTTAGTTTAAACTAATCCTCAAATTTGGTATAAAGATTTGTATGTCAGATAATATAGAAAGTTGGGGAGTTTCCCATGTAGGCTTTGTGAGAGGCAATAACGAAGATGTTTGGGAAGCGCTTGACGATGAAAATTTTTTTATTGTCGCCGACGGCATGGGCGGTCACAGAGCAGGAGAGGTTGCCGCCAAGGAGGCAGTCGATGCCCTGGCAAGGATTGTCAGGCATAAGTTATTACTAAAGCCCAGGGAAAAACACACATTAAGCACCTTGTCCGAACTCATCCATAGTTCGATAGTCGATGTTAATTCGATAGTGTATTCCATCGGCAACTCAGACGATTCACTCAGAGGTATGGGGACAACGCTTTGCTGCCTTATCGTTGGCGAAGAAGGAGTCGTTTACGGCCATGTCGGGGACAGCCGGATTTACCGCCTTAGGGACGGGGAGCTTAAGCAATTGACCGAAGACCATACTCTGACAGTACAGCTGGCTGCCCCGGATGAGGACGACGATGAAGAATCGGGTAAATTTATATATAAAAATATTTTAACTAGGACAATTGGAAACGACCCTCTCATTGTTCCCGATGTTGATATGGCTTCTATACAAGACGGAGATATGTACTTATTGTGTTCGGATGGTTTGACCGATATGCTAACACCTGAAGAGATGCAAAACATACTTATTTCTTCTCCGACCGCTCAGGAAGGGGCGCAAAATTTAGTCGATGCCGCTCTGGCAGCGGGGGGAATCGACAATATTACCTTAATCGCTCTGAAAATAACCAAATGAAACGCATTTATCTAGACAATAACGCAACAACCGAGATTGATCCCCGTGTGCTTGAGGCCATGTATCTGGAGATGAAAGATCGTTTTGGCAACCCCTCGAGCATCCATTCATTCGGCCAGGAAGCTCGAAACCGACTCACCAAGGCCAGAAGAAATATCGCCTCATTTTTGGGCGTTAAACCCTCAGAGCTTATTTTTACCTCGAGCGGGAGCGAGGCGGTGAATATGATATTGAAAGGAGCGGGCGGCCACATAATCACAACAGATGTCGAGCATTCCTGCGTCTTTGCAACAGCCAGGCATCTCAGCGATCAGGGAAGGGATGTCACCTTTCTCCCGGCAGGGGAGTCGGGAGCAGTGTCGGCAGACCAGGTTCAAGCAGCTATACAGCCTAAAACCTCGCTCATTGCCATTATGGCTGTCAATAATGAAACCGGAGTGAAAACGGATATCGAAGCGATCGCTCGGATCGCGGAGCAAGAGCGCATCCCATTGTTTGTCGATGCGGTTGCCTTGGTCGGCAAAGAAATTTTTGAGATTCCCAAAGGGGTATCGGCCCTTTGTTTTAGCGGTCATAAGTTTCATGCCCCCAAAGGAGTCGGCGGCCTGTTTTTGCGATCTTCGTTCAAGGTTCCCCCATTGATATCCGGCGGGCATCAGGAAAATCACAAGAGGGCGGGAACGGAGAATACAGCAGCTATAGTCGCATTGGAAGAGGCTTTTGCCGTCCTGAAGGAAGAATTGCCTGAAGTTTCTATGCGGATGGCCGGGCTTCGGGATCATTTTGAGAGCCGGATTCAATCCGAATTATCAGACGTTTTTGTCAATGGAACGGGTCCGAGGGTGTGCAACACCTCGAATCTGTCATTTATCGGCTTGGACGGCGAATCGCTTCTGATGAACTTCGACCTTGCGGGTCTTGCTGTCAGTCATGGGGCGGCCTGCTCTTCGGGATCACTAGAGCCCTCGCGCGTGCTCATTAATATGGGGCTCTCAAAAGAGCGGGCGAAAAGTTCGATCCGTTTTAGCCTGTCGCGTTTCACTACTCGGCAAGAAATCGACCGGGCAGTCGACATTATCGTCAAAGTGGCCGGCGATATGCGCGTCGCATTGAACCACTGATTGTGACCCTAATCCGCGGTTTATATGACGCGGGTCTTAATCGTGATAAGTTTGACTTCTAGAAGGGTGGCTTCTTTGACTTGAAGCTCAAATGGAGCGATGGAGACAGTTTCTCCTACCTCAGGATGGTGGCCAATGGTACGGGTCATCAATTCAGAAAGGGTTTCGTTTTCAAGAGATTCAAGGTTTACGCCGAAAAGTTCATTGAATTCCGAGACCTTCATCGAGCCTGGAAAGGTCCGTTCGATAATAGGGGGCGGTCCAGACCCCTCTTGAGAAAGCGAGGCTCCACCATGAACAAAAATTTCGTCCAGAACATCCTGGAGCGTTAAAAAGCCTATCGCTTTTCCTGTGTTGTCAATCACAACAGCTACTGTCCGCTTGTTTGATCGAAATTGATGCAGGATATGGACCACTTCGGTGTCGGAGGCTATGAACCACGGCTGCCGGCAATGGTCCCCGACGCGGCGGTTGTCGGCCTCTCGAATCAGGTCGCGCGGATGGGCGATTCCCACAATATTGTCCTCTCCTCGGTGATAG
>SLFE01000131.1 GCA_007124415.1 Waddliaceae bacterium
CTGCTAAACTAAAGGAGCTTCAGAGGGATTTCAAAGTTCAGCAAACTCAGTATAAAAATGAGAAATACGAAAAGATGACTGTTCTGCTTCAAGGCGAAATGGCACCCGGCACAATAGTTCACAGGAAAACCGCTGCTGTTATCGTACAGGAAGGGGAGCAGATTACAGATGAAGTCATCGACACAATCGAACATGAAGAAATCGAAGATCTTCTGATGCCGGAAAGCGATGTTTACAACGTATTAAAACAGATTCTCCGTGATTACGATACGGCGCTCCAATCTCTTGAGATGAAGTATAAAACTGAAGTCGAGCAGCTGCGAAAAGGGGATACGGATCTTGAGCCGGGCATCATTCGCCAGGTAAAGGTTTATATTGCAACGAAAAGAAAATTGGAAGTTGGGGATAAAATGGCGGGACGCCACGGAAATAAGGGCGTTGTGTCCAATATCGTTCCCGAAGCCGATATGCCCTATCTTGAAGACGGGCGCAGCGTCGAGATCATACTGAATCCACTTGGAATCGCCTCTCGAATGAACCTAGGGCAGGTCTTTGAAACTCATTTAGGATTCGCCGCCAAGAGCGCGGGAGTGTTGATTAAAACACCTGTTTTCGAAGGCTTCCCGGAGCATAAGATCTGGGAAATGATGAAAGAAAACGGACTGCCGGAAGATGGTAAATTCTACTTGTACGATGGCAGAACGGGCGAACGCTTTGATTACTCGACAGTAGTCGGCTACATCTACATGATGAAGCTGGGCCACCTTGTCGCCGATAAGATCCACGCACGTGCTGTCGGCCCCTACTCGCTTGTTACGCAGCAGCCGCTTGGCGGAAAGGCGCAGATGGGTGGCCAGAGGTTTGGAGAGATGGAGGTTTGGGCAGCCGAAGCATATGGCGCAGCTCACTTGCTTCAGGAGCTTCTGACGGTCAAATCCGACGATGTTTCGGGAAGAACGCGCATTTACGAGTCAATCGTAAAAGGTGAAAACACACTAGTAGCCGGAACGCCGGAGTCTTTTAACGTTTTGATAAAAGAGATGCAGGGTCTCGGTCTCGACATCAAGGCGGAAAGAGTAGAAGAAATAACTTATTAATTTTCCCATTGTAGGAGACATTCATGGCCGAAGAAACACAGCAGGAACAACAATTTGATAGTTTGACGATTCAGCTCGCTTCGGACGACGTCATTTGTAATGAATGGTCGCGGGGCGAAATTAAAAAGCCTGAAACCATCAACTATCGTACTTTCAAACCGGAGAAAGGCGGACTATTTTGCGAGAAGATTTTCGGCCCGACAAGGGATTGGGAATGCGCTTGCGGCAAGTATAAAAAAATAAAGCACAAAGGCATTGTGTGTGATCGTTGCGGCGTCGAGGTGACGCTTTCCAAGGTCCGACGCGAGAGAATGGCCCATATAGACCTGGCCGTTCCGATCGTTCACATTTGGTTTTTTAAAACAATGCCCTCCCGCATCGGAAATCTTTTGGGAATGACAGCCGGTGATTTGGAAAGAATCATTTATTATGAAGAGTGGGTAGTCACCGAGCCGGGCGAGACCGATCTTGAAAAAAAACAGCTCCTCGACGATGTAGAATTCCGCGAAGCTCAGGAAAAGTGGGGGCGTGGTTCATTTGTCGCCAAAATGGGCGGAGAAGCGATACAGGATTTACTTCAGTCGGAAGATCTTGCCATTATCTTAAACGAACTCAAGGAAAAGCTCAGAAAGACCAAGTCCCAACAGGGAAGAATGAAAATTGCCAAGCGGCTCAAGATTGTCGAGAGCTTTATGAGTTCGGAAAATAAGCCTGAATGGATGGTTATGTCGGCCGTTCCGGTCATACCTCCCGATCTTCGTCCTTTAGTGCCCCTTGACGGAGGACGTTTCGCTACATCCGACCTTAACGATCTTTATCGCCGCGTGATCAACCGAAACAACCGTCTTAAGCAGATACTCAAGCTCAAAACTCCAGAAGTGATTGTTCGTAACGAAAAAAGAATGCTTCAAGAAGCTGTTGATGCCCTTTTTGACAACGGACGCCACGGCCATCCGGTGATGGGCGCTGGAAACCGTCCGCTCAAGTCTCTCTCAGAAATGCTCAAAGGTAAATCCGGACGTTTCAGGCAGAACCTGCTGGGTAAACGTGTCGATTATTCCGGCCGTTCTGTGATTATTGTCGGCCCGGAGTTGAAATTCAATCAGTGCGGCTTGCCGAAATTGATGGCGCTTGAGCTTTTCGAACCATTCATAGTTAAGCAGCTGAAAGACTTAGGGTACGTTTATACGATTAAATCTGCGAAGAAAATGATACAAAGGCACGATCCTGAAGTCTGGGACGTCCTCGAGCAGATCATTAAACATCACCCTGTCCTCCTTAATAGGGCGCCGACGCTTCACCGATTGGGAATTCAGGCGTTTGAACCTATTCTCATTGAAGGAAAGGCGATTCGAGTCCATCCTCTGGTATGCTCTGCGTTTAACGCCGACTTTGACGGAGACCAAATGGCCGTATACGTACCCCTTTCCGTTGAAGCCCAGCTGGAAGCTCGTATGCTGATGATGGCGCCGGACAATATTTTCCTTCCCTCATCAGGAAAGCCATCGGCCGTTCCGAGTCAGGATATGGCCCTTGGCCTGTATTACTTGATGCACGATCCTATTCATAACCCGGAGGATTTTGGCAACTCTGTTAAAATATTCCGCGATATGCAGGAGGTTCTGCGCGCACTCAGTTCATCCGGTAGCTATAACTGGTACGAACCTGACGAAAAAGGGAAACAGGATGTCCGTGTCGACCATCTTGGCCGAGGACTCAGAATCCATGAACGGATCAAGCTCAGAACAAAAGCGGGTATTATTGAAACAACGCCGGGTCGAGTGATTTTCAATACGATTATTCCTCAAGAACTCGGATTCCAAAACTACCAGCTTCCCAAGAAGAGGTTGGGAGAGCTTGTTCTCCAGTGCTATAAAAAAGTAGGCCTTGAGAAGACAGTCCGCTTTCTAGACGACCTTAAGAGCCTTGGTTTCTACGAAGCGACAAAGTCGGGGATTTCGATTGGAATCAGCGACATCAAGGTGCCTCAGAACAAACAAAAACTTCTTGATCAAGCGCAAAAACAAGTCAATTCTGTCAAAAAGCAGTATGACGACGGCATCATTACAGACGGAGAGAGAAAATCCAAAGTGATCAATATTTGGTCTGAGGTGACTGAAAAGATCTCGGATATTCTGTTCGATATGATTTCCAAGATTGAAGACGGTCAGCTCAACTCGCTGTTTATAATGCTCGATTCCGGAGCCCGGGGTACCAAGTCCCAGATCAAGCAGCTTGGCGGCTTAAGAGGATTGATGGCCAAACCTTCCGGTGAAATTATCGAATATCCGATTAAAACCAACTTCCGCGAAGGATTGACTCCGGGACAGTATTTCACTTCCTCTCATGGAGCGCGGAAAGGTCTTTCCGACACCGCCTTGAAGACGGCAGACTCCGGGTACTTGACTCGAAGACTGGTAGACGTATCTCTGGATGTGATCGTGAACGAAGAGGATTGCGGCACTTTGAACGGAATCGAGGTTTCTGCAATCAAACAAGGTCAGGAAGAACTTTTACCGATAAAGGATCGTATTTTCGGACGCGCTGTTTGCGACGACATCTACCAGCCGGGCGACAAGTCTAAGCTTCTTGCCAAAGCAGGTGATGTCTTAACGGTGGAACAAGCGGAAAAAATTGACGATGCAGGTATCGATACAGTAAAAGTCCGCTCCGTACTTACTTGTGAAACAAGATGGGGCGTGTGTTCGACATGCTACGGCGTCAACCTTGCCAACGGCCGAAATGTAAGCCAGGGTGAAGCGATTGGAATCATCGCCGCCCAGTCCATCGGTGAGCCTGGAACTCAGTTGACAATGAGAACATTCCACATCGGAGGTATCGCCTCTGCCAGCATCAGCCCCGAGTTGGTCACTGAAAGCGACGGCATAGTGATCTATACAGACGTAAGAACTGTTAGAAATGAGGAAGGCCACTGGGTTGTTCTCAACAAAAACGGAAGTTTGAATATAGTCAGGGACGAGGGACGCTCGCTTGAAGAATACAAGCAATTGCTGAGCACCAAATCTATCGAGCCGATGCAAACAATTAACATCGAGCTGGGAACCAGGATCTTCGTTGAAGACGGGGCCAAGATTAAAAAAGGACAGAAAATCGGGGAATGGGAACAGCACAACATACCGATTATTTGCGACCGCCCGGGCCATGTCAAGTATGAAGATCTTGTGGAAGGAATTTCAACCGAGCGTGTGACCAATAAGCAGTCCGGTCAGGTTGAAGTGATTGTTAAGCAGCACCGTGGCGAGCTTCACCCTCAAATTGCCATCTATACCGACAAGGATTTCAAGGAACTGGTAGGAACTTATCCAATCCCGAGCGGAGCGATCATTGCTGTCGAGGAAAATCAGTACGCATCGGCAGGAACACTGCTGGCCCGTCTACCGAGGGGTGCGCTGAAAACAAAAGACATTACGGGCGGTTTGCCCCGAGTTGCCGAGCTGCTTGAGGCGCGCAAACCGAAAGATGCTGCCGAGATTGCAAAAATCGACGGAGTTGTCGACTTCGGAGTGCATAAGAATAAGCGTTTGGTAATCGTTCGCGATGATGTGTCCGGTATGCAGGAAGAACATTTGATACCTCATACAAAGCACCTGATCGTGCAGAGGGGCGACCACGTGGTCAAAGGGCAGCAGCTGACAGACGGCTCCGTCATACCTCATGAGATACTTGAGGTGTGCGGCGTGCGCGAGCTGCAGAAATACCTTGTCAACCAGGTGCAGGAAGTTTACCGTCTGCAGGGTGTCGACATCAACGACAAGCATATTGAAATTGTTGTCCGCCAGATGCTCAAGAAGGTACGCGTGGTCGATCCGGGCGATACCAGCCTTCTCTTCGGCGAGGAAGTCGACAAGAAGCAGTTCGAAGTTGAAAACGAAAAAGTCACCGCAGAAGGCGGAAAAGCGGCGCAGGCAACGCCTCTTCTTCTCGGAATCACCAAATCGTCTTTGAGCACTGAGTCCTTCATCTCGGCCGCCTCCTTCCAGGATACAACACGTATTCTTACCGAGGCTGCTTTCTCAGGGAAGAAGGATTACCTCCGCGGCTTTAAAGAGAATATCATTATGGGACATACAATCCCGGCCGGAACCGGATTCGAGCATCACAAGCGAATCCACGCCTACATCGACTCCGCTGCTGCCGAAGACCTCGTTTTCGACTTCGAGTCAGTCGAGCTGGCCACCGCCAAAAAGTAATCATTCGAAAAAAGCCGGGACTTCAATGTCCCGGCCTTTCTCACTTTTTCAATATTTGACTTTTTTTTTGCTAATTGCATATAAGGATCTCAATCATAGGAGATTTATGCAAATTGAGTGCGATTGGAGATCTTTATATTCCGGCTTTTGCGAGATGTCGGATCCCGTGGATCTGTCACTCAGATATTTCAATTCTAAAATAGCTACTCATGAGAAATTTACAGCAATTGAAGGTCTAAAAGACCTTTACATGATCGCGCATATTGAAAAAGACGACGCTCTGTCGGATCAGGCTAGTGTCTTGCGAAAAGTGTTTCAGCTGAACCCATTCAGCATGGTGGATCTAGAGATAGCAATGATGTTCTCACAGTTTGGGTTTGAACATGACTGGAGATCATCCGGGATCTATTATGCAAAACTGATAACAACATCAAACGATTTTAATGAGCGGCTGGAGTCTGAATATGGATTGGATAGGTCGCGCGATATCTATCATTTTTTGTGTGATCTTATTGCTGATGGCATCACCTCTTCGCCTCTTATATGTTATCGTTCTGTGCAGCTTTGCCATTTGGTTGCGATGAAGGCATTGCAAGAGAAAAACCCGCAAATTTCTGACGAGCAGCTTTATCTCTTGGCGATTCAAAATGCCGGCAATGAACAAGGTCTTGGCTCTAAAATTACATTTATTAAATGCTATTCTCACAATCCCATAGCTGTTCAATCTGAATTGATCGACTCTTTTTTTTGGCATTGTCTGGACTATAGGTTTTTTCAATGCTCCTATTTGATAGATCCGGAACACAAGAGAGTTGTGGATCGGCTGCGGGGTCGATATTCAAGTGATGAGAAACGATTATTGTACGCGCTAAGAGTTTCCGTCCAGAATACTTTTCTTTTGACGCGCTCAAACAGGCTGTTGGCTGGCAGGCTTAAATATATAAGCCGGATAATTTCAGAGATTGTTTCATCGAAAAGCGGTTATGACATATTCAAATTTATTAAAACAATGAAAAGGAAAAAATTAAAAGTTGTTGAAATCGAAGGCATCATTGAAGACTGGCACGGCAAGTGCCTCGCAAATATCTTGGCATTGAACCCTCAAACTTTAACTTCTAGCGACTTTGCCCCCCATGTTAAGATGTCGAATGATATTTACCATTCATTGCGAGGGGAGGCAGCTCTGTCAAAAAGGCTGACTGATAATTTGCTGAATTTATGCCGCGAAGCGTTAAGAATTAAGAATTTTGATATTGCCATATGCTTATACAACATTTTGCATCCCTTAAATAACGAGCTGAATGATATTGCCGAAACATTCAAACGCGGCAACTATCCGGAATCTTTAAGACAAAGCTCAGTTCCGCCGGTTCCGGTCATCGGCTTTATGATGAGACGGGTGAAATATGCAGAATCGCAAGGCAAGTTAACGAAATTGGGCAATTTCAGAAGTGCCTTTGAAAGAAGGCAAACGGCGCTAAAGGCAGCATATCCGCTCGATAAATGTGACTAGACACTGGCATCCCGGAACCTTCCTCCAAATATTCCAAAGGGCCGTGGTGCTCTTTTAATAAAACACGGGGTAGAATCTAGAGGGCCGTGGAGGTCTTCGAACTCCTCCAGGTAACAGTTTTCCTGCCGGTCTTTTTTTGGAAACTGTTGATTGCTTACTTCTTGCCTGCTTTAAAGTTTTCAACCAGTCAACATAGTTTTTGACGAAACTTTCATCCATATTGTAAATTTCATTTTCGCAGTCAGGCTTGCCTTCAGCGGCAAGTTTATACATAAAAGCAAAAAGTTTTTCCTGATAATGTTGTATGTTAAATTGCTCAACCACAGAGATATAATCTTTGAAGTTTTCAGGTTGAATTGGATGAGCATTCGCCCA
>SLFE01000238.1 GCA_007124415.1 Waddliaceae bacterium
GTCATCTTTGCCTGTAATTCGATGCTCGAGCAGGTGGTCGGTCAACACATCGATCCGGCTTAAGAAGAAGCTGGCGACCGATGCAATCTTATCAATCGGCTTCCCCTCTTCAAGCCTTCGCGTCAATGCTTTGATATACGCTTCGGCAACCTCCTCATACCGTTCAACAGAAAACAGCAGCGTGATATTTATATTGAGCCCTTCGTAAAGCATCTGTTCTATCGCAGGCAAGCCCGCTTTAGTTCCCGGAATTTTGATCAAAACATTCGGACGGTCCACTCGGCTGAACAAATCGCGGGCGCTTTCCATTGTCTTCTCTGTGTTATGCGCCAAGTGGGGGGAAACTTCGAGACTGACAAAGCCGTCCAGTCCCTCTGAATCATCGAAAACGGGTCGAAGCTGATCGCAAGCATCTTGAATGTCTTTGATGACCAACGTCCAGTAAATCTCTTCGGTGGATTTTCCTTCTTCAGCCAGTTTTTTTATGTCATCGTCGTAAATTTTACTTTTAGCTATAGCTTCATGAAAAATCGCAGGGTTCGAAGTTATACCTCTAAGTCCCTGATCTTTTACTCTTTTTTTTAACTCCCCCGACTGAATTTTATCTCTGGAAAGATTATCCAACCAGTAACTTTGTCCGCACTTGATAAGCTCTAGTAAAGCCTTCATATTATCCTCCTGCCTTTACTCGAATTATATCCTTTATGTTTTCCGATTGCAAAATAAATCCCAATTGACTAATAACTAATTATTTGAAATCAAAACCCAGGAGATAGACCTATGACCATAAATTCTTCACATGCAACAACTCCTTACCCGAATACTCTAAGTCACTGCCTGCAAAGGCTTAGAGAGGAGAAGGATTCATTTTACACCGATGAAGAGTACAGCTCGGACTTCGATGAGGAATACAGCTCGGACTTCGAGGAGAAAAGAAGCAGTAATTACGCTTCTGAAGAGGAAAGCTCCACAGGAGAAAAGCAAATTCTTAGTTCGTCAGATGAAGCCGGCTTTTCATCCGATGAGGAATTGCAGCGCTCACGAGAAAATTGCAATGAAAGAAAAGTCGCATGGCTCAAGGAGCTTAACAGCGGCCGGATGAAATATCAACTCATTGAGAGAGCAGCATGCATAGCAAGGCTTGCCCTCGTAGCTTTTATAGCGCATTTTTTTAAGCATGAAGAATACCCTTTTCTCGCATTATCCGCGATTTCCTTTTTTGCGTTCGGATATGTAGAAAAAAAAGCTCAGCAAACATTGTACAGGGTGTATCTAGATAACATCAAACCTCAAAACTTTTACGGCCCCGAAGCTGAAGAATTGGACTGAAGAGCTCTAATTATGCGTTTTATTTATTATTGGATCGCGCTCATTCTCACCTTTGGAGGCTTGGGCGCGGTTAAAACTGTAGTTGATTTCGGCCTTGACAAAAGCCGTTGGGATATTGCTTATGAAGGGGAAGTGGACAATTTCAAAATTATTGAGTATGTTCCTAAAGGACAATCAATTGAGAACTGGTCTGAACTGATTTCAGTCGTGGCCTATGACGGGGTTTCGGTATCGCCCGGCAGCGTCTTTAAATCGATGATTGAGGAAATCAAATACAGAGATCCTGATTCGACAGTGGAGTCAAGCATACTTGAAAACGGAGAAGACTCCCTTATTGCCGTCTGGAACTTGAAAAATAGCAAAACGCCCGAAGAGCGTAACTGGATCAAAATTTTTGCCAAAAACAATGAACTTCACACTCTTTTAGTCACATCAAAACAATGCAAGGAAGCTGAGCCGAAAAGCAAAGTCTGGGAAAAAATGCTGAAAAATGCCAAATTAGTCAGTAAATAGTGCTGAAACGAGAGGAGGTTTAGTTCGTGGGCGCTAATACAAAATTGCTGAACTTCACTCTGTCTGCAATTCTTGTAGCCCTCATTCTTATATTTCTCTATAAAGGACATGCATTATTAATTCCGTTTGTTATTGCAATTTGTATATGGTACCTGATCGTCATATTCACAAATTCACTTGAAGAGATCCCCTATCTCGGCCAATACATCCCCCGCTGGATTTCCTACATTTTCGCCGCAAGCGTCGCCTTCACGATAGTTTGGATCATTTTCAACTTGATCTCCAATAATATCTCTCAGCTGATCACTCTCCTTCCTCATTATCAAGAGAGGTTTATCGAAATCAAGGATGAATTCTTCAGTTTTCTCGGTGTTAAAACTCAGCCCGATTTTTCCCCCGCCTTCGAAAGGTACAACCTTGTCAACATCATGACGGCCATTGCAAGGATCACAGCCGACATTGGGCGCAATTTAGGGATCATCCTGATTTATGTCCTCTTTCTCCTTTTGGAACACAGCTCCTTCGACATGAAGCTCGAAGCCCTGATCAAAGATCCCAAACAGCTGGAGTCGGCAAGATCGGTTATCAATAAAATCTCAGTGCAAACACAGTCGTACATGAGGATTAAAACCTTTATTGGACTGCTAACAGCAGGAGCCAGCTATCTTATTATGTTCCTGGTTGGAGTGAACTTTGCCGAGTTTTGGGCTCTGCTTATATTTTTCTTCAATTTTATTCCGAATATTGGAGCTATCGTCGCCACAATCTTTCCATGTCTTTTGGCCTTGGTTCAATTTCGCAGCTATTATCCTTTCATTACCATCCTAATTTCACTCAGTTCCATTCAATTTCTTATTGGAAATATTCTAGAACCCAGAATGATGGGCAAATCATTCGGGCTAAGCCCGTTGGCAATTATCGTTTCGCTTTCTGTCTGGGGCTATCTGTGGGGCATCGTCGGCATGTTTCTTTGCGTGCCTATTATGGTAATCGTTACAATCATCTTCGCAAACTTCAAAGCCACAAGACCCATTTCAATAATATTATCCGAATCCGGAGAAATCAAATAACTATGATTCACGCAATTGTTTTCATTTTCTTATTACTCAGTTTGGGACAAAGCAGCACCGGAAAAATCAATGAAAACTATTTCCATAAAGCTAAAGGAACCCGATTTGAAGGGATGAGTTTTAATGAAGAAGGAAGCTGGCAAGGACCGTTCTTCTTTATACAAATGGCCGATTGTCAATTGGGAATGTATGAGCAAAACCGATCCTGGGACAAAGAAGTGGAAAATCTTGAGCGAGCCGTCGACCATATCAACCGTCTTCGTCCAAAGTTTGTCATTGTCTGCGGCGATTTGACTCACGCCAAGCCTTATAAAAAGGCCTATCCCTATCAAGTCAGGGATTATAAAAACGCAATGTCCAAAATCTCTGAAGACATTCCCCTTGTTTGCGTTTGCGGCAACCACGATGTCGGAAATAAACCCACTACTCAAACGATACAATCTTATAAAGACAACTTCGGCAGCCATTATTTTTCGTTTTGGGCGGGAGGAACGCAGTGTTTCGTACTCAACTCCTCCCTTTATTGCAACCCCTCAAATGCCAAAAAAATCTTCCAAAAACAAAAAGCATGGCTAGAGCAAGAAATGATTCAATCGCCCCCCCAACCCCCTGTCCACAGGTTTGTTTTTACCCACCACCCCTGGTTCATTAAAGATGCCGAAACGGCTGCATCGGCATACTACGAAATCCCTCTTGAAAGAAGGCTCGACGCCGTCCGGCTCTTTGTCAATCAAGGAGTCACAGCTTGCTTTGCAGGCCACTATCACCGCAATTGCTACGCATCCTATCAGGGAATGGAAATGATCACGACAAATGCCTTGGGAAAACCTTTTGGGCGCGATCCTTCAGGATTTCGCATCGTCAAAGTTTTCGAGGACGGCATCGATCATCAATTTTATGGACTTGACCAGGTCCCCCAATCCATTGAATTTACTCAAGAGGAGGTTAACTTGTGAAAAGCCTATTATGCATTTTATTCATTTGTATATTGAACTTCAGCAGCGTGGAGGCTATCTTGGCCCCATTTGAGCAAAGCGCAGTGGAAATCCGAGCAATTATTGATTCCGAAGAACTGAGAAACTTGCTAGGGCCCTCTCAGCCGGTGCTTGCAATCGAAAAAAAAGGGAGAGGCTATCTGATCACCACTACCGACTACACTCTTCAAATCGATCTTGACTATCAATATTCAGGAAGAATCGGCCCTGCCGATTTTCAGCTCACCTTTCAAAAGCCAGTAAAAAAAACGGATTGAAATGCAACCGGATAAAAAGACCGTTTCTATGTTTGCGGGATTTTTTATCCCGATGGCCCTCATGTTTTTTTTGATTTTTTTTTCAGTCCACCTTCTACAAAATATTCAGAAAATTTACCTTAGTAATTTAAATGGCGGCGCCCCCCTTCAAATGGCCCAAAACGCCCTATATATAATCGGACCGTTCATATTTATATTTCTTCTGATCATCGGCCGCAGAATCAATCTCCGAAATATCTGTTTTTACGTTTACCTTCTTTTTCCGATTTTTACCGCCTTTTGGACCCTCCTCTTGATTCCCCTGCAAAAAACTCCACATCTACTGACAGATTGGGAAGCATTCATTTATGCCTTGGGAACATCCCTTTGGATCAACGGCTCTTTCTTTTTCTTTTGGGCATTCGCAAACAATCATTTTTCCTTCAAGCAGGCCGGACTATACTACCCCTATCTCATTATTTTGTCTCTTTTAATGGATTTTCCCATTCACCAATATATCCACGGCGCCCTGATGAGTTATCTAAAAGGATTTAAATCTGAATCGCTGATCTTCAACTTAAACTTGACGCTTTTAGGCACAGGCATCGTGATTTTCGCGATTTTCGTCTGCACAGACCGACTGCTTCCAAGAATCAGGCATCACTTGGACAAACGAAACGAAAATATCGACCATCTCTTCGGACTGGACTACCGTATTGTGGTCGGCTTATTCACCTTTTCGCTCGCTTTTCTACTGACCATGTCGAATTCATGGCTGCACGCTTTATCTCTTCAGCATCCTATTGAAAACCTGGCAGCCTCAATGGAAAATGCTGTTAATATTTTAGCGCTTATTTCCGTTGCCCTGCTCGTCGGGTTGTCGGCCCTGCTATATGATCAAAGAGGAAAGGGGTGGAAGATTACAGCCTATATCGCTACAGGAATCGCCGCTGTCTCGACACTTACCTGGTACCTCGCTATATTCAGCACTCAAACAGCTTCATTGCTGCACTGGGGCGCAGCCCGTCATACCGCACTAGTCGCCCTGACGCCGTTTTTCCTGATTCTAAAAGAAATGTCTTTCATCGCAGTCCCTCGAAAAAGCCGCTTCATCACAAAAACCTGGGTCGATCTTTTTTTTAGCTTTGCAGGTTTTTTCGGGGCTAAAACAGTCGTCCTTCTTTTCTCCGCAGCCATCGGACCGCTTACCCACTCCGCAGCCTACATCTGCATCATCTCTCTTGCCGTTCTCGCAACGCTTATCACGGCAACACGTATTGCCGGAAAACGCCTCCAAGCTTTTGCTCCTTAACGGCCTGGACAAAAAAAACCTTTTTTAAAACCGCTTCAATACTCCATTGCAAAAAAATCTCTGATGGTTAGAATGATAATCAAGAATTGAAACAATCGGCGCCCCTCCACACCAGAGCCGCCAGAACACGACATAAAAAGCGCCTTTCGAGCCTAAAGAAACAAAGTGCGCTAATCTAAACAGGATTCAATGCATGGCAAACCAACCAAAACGCATTCTGCTGACAGGCGGCAGATCAACAATAACGTTGGATATAGCCAGACACTTTCATAAAGCCGGGCACTTTGTATATGTTGCCGATTCCCACCGAAAGCATATCTGCAAATTCTCAAATGCCGTGAGCAAAAACTTCCAGGTGCCAAGCCCCCGTTTCCATTCCGAACAATTTATCGAATCGCTTATTTCAATCATTGAAAAACATAACATTGACCTCTACATTCCGACATGCGAAGAAACGATATATATATCTTATGCCCTGAGCAAATTCCCAAAATCATGCGAAGTGTTCTGCGAGCCCTTCGAACTGCTGCATTCCCTGCACAGTAAATGGCTCTTTATGGAAAAACTGAAAGAACTGGGAATCGACGTCCCAAAAACCGTTCTTATCAAAAGTCAAAACGATCTTGAAAACTTAAATCTTCCTTACTCATACGCCCTGAAAGCCACTTACTCTCGAGCGTCGCAAAATATGTGCAGGGTGGATCCGGGATCTGCTGCCCCGGCCGTTAAAATCGAGCCCTACAATCCCTGGGTTGCTCAGGAGTGGATCAAGGGCGTTAAATACTGTACCTACAGTATTGTCAAAGAAGGGAAAATTTACGCACATTCAACCTATCCCGTCAGCTTCACAGTTGATGGAAGCTCCTGCATTACTTTTGAGGCGATCCGCCATCAAAAAATCCTTGATTGGGTCACCAGATTTGTCGGTCTTACCCGATTTACCGGCCAGATCGCCTTCGACTTTATCGAAACCGATCAAAGCAAACTTTACGCCATTGAGTGCAACCCGAGAGCGACGCACGGCCTACACTTATTCAATGAAGACGATGAAATCCAAAAAGGGTTTTTCGGAAAAAACAAAGAGATTATCCACCCTAAAGAAGGAACGCTTAAACAAATTGGAATGGGCATGGTAGCATTCGGATGGAGATCTGTGAACCGAGGCCCCCAATTACCCGGATTTTTAAAAAATTTCTTCGCTGCAAAAGACGTCGTCTATCAAAAAAATGACCTCAAACCGTTTTTTGCCATGGGGACTCTTTTTCCCATGTATTGGTATATGTGCAAAAAATACCGCTTACCCCTGTCGGCAGTGTTCACGTTCGACACCGACTGGAACGGAGAAGCCATCTACATCCACGAACCGCAAGAAGCCGAATGCACTACAAAGAAAAAATTGAACATGGGTTAGGCTGCAAAATAAGCTCGGCCGGCCCGCCCATTGTTGAGAAGCCTGATCTGATCCTCTATCCTCTGGAAACCGATATAGGCAGGATTCTGCTGCAATGGATCCCGTCGGAATCGCTAAAAGTTTTAGAACACTGCATGGAATCTTATCGGATGATGCAGAGCACCTACACCTTCAAACCGCTGGCCCCTTTGTACTGGGGCACATGCCCTCCGGGATCCTTTGCCGTCTATGAACACATCCCCCTGAAACCTCTCGACAGCTTAACGCAGTTCGGCAAGACCTTAGCCGCCATGCACCGGA
>SLFE01000130.1 GCA_007124415.1 Waddliaceae bacterium
CCACCGAAATCTTCAAAGGATCATCCCTTTTCACTCCAAATACCTGGCCGACGCGAAGTCAAACACGGTTTGGTGCCTCACCGACGACAAAATCCTGTGGCAGCATGGGATCAACATATCCTCGATAGAGGCGAAATTGGAAAGCGCAGGCAAAACGCGCCTGCTTTATGTCGACGAGCAAAATTGTCTTTATGCTCATACTATACCGTGAGTACTATTTTGCCGGCGGTGTTGCCCGATTCCAAGGCCTTGTGCGCATCGGCAACCTGCTCGAAAGGATAAGATGCCGATGTCAAAGGGCTTATCTTCCCCTCGCCCAGCATCTCTAAAAGTTTTTCCGTCATCTGTTTAAGCCGATCGGTTCGATCAAACAAGTAGCTCAAATTGAACGCTAAAACATTGCGGTTTTTATTTGTCATAGTCAGCGGGTTGAAGCGCGGGGTGCGGAGGTAGTCCCAAAACACTTTGATCCAGTTCGGTGTTCCCCTTCCTTTCGACAGCATGGTGTGGAAACCGTAAATCACAAGCCTTCCCACCGGCGCCAGGTGCTCATAGCTTTGCTTGAGGGTTTCGACGCCGTTGGGATCCATCGCGATGTCGCAGCCGTCCGGAGCTAAAGCCTCGACCCTTTCCCATAAGTTCTCCCTCGATTTGTCGATCACCTCGTCGGCTCCCAGGGATTTTGTGTAGTCGATTTTATGAGACGCCCCCACAACGCCGATCACCCGGCACCCTGCGGCCTTGCCGAGCTGAACCAAAGCGCTGCCAACGCCTCCGGCAGCGGAATGAATAAGAAGCGTCTCTCCCTTGCGGGGATGGGCTAGCTCGTGCAAAGCGAAATAAGCCGTCAGATACACAACAGGGAAACCCGCTCCCTGAACGAAGTCGAGATTGTCCGGCAGCCGAATGACGTTGGATTCTTTGACAGCCAATTGCGTCGCATAGCCGCCGAACCTTGTTGCAGCTATCACCCTGTCTCCCTGATTAAAGAGAGTTGCCCCCCTTCCGGCCTCCCGCACAATTCCCGCCACCTCGAACCCGGGAGTAATCGGCCAGCCGACAAACTCTTTTGCCGATTGGTACACCCCCATCCTCACCAGGCAGTCGGCATAGTTGACCCCGATCGCCTTCACATCGATGACAACTTCTCCTTCGTCCGGCTCGAGATCGGGAAACTCTTCGATGCCAAGACGGTCATAACTTCCCGGTTTTTCTATCACAACCTTTTTCATGCCTTAACCCCTTTCCGGCGATATTGCCATTAATAAAGAAAGAGTATATTATTTTTTGCTATAATTATAGGAGATTTTGCATGCAAAACATCGGCATATGCTGCGGATCATACGATCCGCCCCACAACGGACATAAAGCGGTTATCGATAAAGCTTTGGAGGACTGCGAAAAAGTCTACGTCATTTACAGTGACCCCAACCCCAATAAACCCCGCAGAACAGACGACAAAACGAGAAGGGCGATGCTCGACGCCCTTCTCAAAGACAATCCGCAAGTCGACATCAGCAAGTCATCGCGCTTCCATCTTCCAAAGGAGCTGAGAGAGAAATACCCTCAAAGCAAAATAATCGGAATCATGGGCTCGGACGGAGCACTGCACTATGCAAAAAAGAC
Organism: Waddliaceae bacterium; assembly: GCA_007124415.1. Classification (GTDB taxonomy): domain Bacteria; phylum Chlamydiota; class Chlamydiia; order Chlamydiales; family SLFE01; genus SLFE01. The sequence continues at coordinate 1,627 of SLFE01000130.1, forward strand.
AAGCGTTCCCGATCATTTTAAATATATCGATGGCTGGAAAATCATCATGAGAGACGGAGACAAGGATGAACCAATGCCGGAAAGCCTTGGAGGGAAAAAAGTCACAGTGATCCGCGGCGTTTCCGATCAAGGCACAAGTTCAACAGCGGTACGGGATGTTTTGCTAAAAAATCCTCAATTTTTTGAATCAGACGCACCCATCAAGCGCCTCCCGCCCGTTTCAAAGGAAGTCCTTGAAATCATCAAAAAAGAAAAACTCTACTACCTTCCGGATAAAGAAATTATATCGGCAATCAACGACGGGGAAGAAGTCGTCAAAGTGACTAACGGACTTTCAGGAGACAGGGTTTATAAAACAGGAGATATTTTCGCAAAAGCGATTATCGGTTCTATGGCCGAAACAAACAGCTTAAGGAAAAAAAAGGGCATGGAGCGGTTGCGGTCACTGCAAGTGCCATCCCTGACCATGCCGGAAGTGCTCTCGCTCACCCACCACACGAATTTTTCTCTGCTTAAAATGACCGCCGCTTCCGGACAATCGCTGGATGATTTGATGAAAGCCTGCAAAACTTCTCAAGATGCCCTTAACAAGGCGCTGTTATCGACGGAGATTGTAGGCAGAGCAATAGCGAAAATTCATCAAGAGAAATTAAAGGTGGCAAAACCCCTGGAGCAAACGAAGTGGGACCAATATGTCGCAGTCTTGCATAGGACGACCGAGTTGCTTCGGAATTATCCGCGCTTTTACCAAGGCCTCGATATCGCTTCCTATGTCGAAGCTGTCGACAGCCTTATAGACGAAATGCAAAAGGAATCGCCAAAATACTGCACATCCCACGGCGATGCAGATCCCGCCAATTGGTTCATTGATGACAATCAGGCGACGGCTATAGACTGCGGCGACGTTGCCGACGATTTTGCCGAAAAGGATTATTATGAATGGCTCTCCGTTCTCCGCCTTGTGGGCAATCGCCATAAGCTGGGCAATGAAGAAATCATAGCCCTTCAAAAAGCCTTTGAAAAGGGATATAACAAGATAAGGGCCAGAGATATCAACGATGTCTCCGCCCGTTTTTTCCGCATTTACTGGCTCAGTTTCGCACTCAATTTCAAAACAAAATTCCTGCTCAATCCCAATAAATATAAGGACTCGGATGTTAAGACGGCAAAATCCAGGATATCCGAGCTGATCAAGCAGATAAGCGGCGAACTGAAAGGGAATAGCCTCGAATATTTCTAACGAGCCAATTGACAAAGCCTTCATATTAGGATAAAAGTATAGTTTGGAGGCATTATGACATTTAGACTTTGGATTTTGAGGCTGGTCTTGCTGCTCATCGGAATATTTTTTATCTTCGGTATCTATGCAGCCATGCACTATTGGCCGTGGGGATGGGTCTGGGAGCCAAAGCATGAGGTCTATGAATGGGTGCTCCTGGGAATCTACGCGACCTTGGGGGTTTTCCTGATTTGGGCAGTCAAAAACCCTCTCGAACACCTGAGTTTAATCTGGTTCACTTTCTGGTCAAGCATCGTCCATGGCGGCATTAAGCTTTTTGAAGCTTTAATCGATAAAAATGAATATGGCCATTTACTCGGCGATATTCCCGCTTTTTTTATTATTGCTCTCATTCTTTGGTATTTAACACCCAGACAACGAGAGCTTGATGCCCTTCCCGAGACAAGCGAAGATAATTCTGAAGAGTTATCGGAGCGAGAAGCTTATTGATCAATTCCCTCTAGGGAGTGTACTCCCTAGAAAATGACGCATTTATTTCGTTTCGAACCGCTGATCAACTCCATGATGTCTTCTATATATAATTCTTTAAACGGTTCTTTCCCGCTTAGAACAATGACTTTATAACACTCAAGAGTCTCGTGGGGAACCCGCACCTCTTCCTTGAAACCAAGACACTTATAGGCGGCTTCATATCTTTCGTCAAGAGTGTGTTTTTCGGATTCAACAATGCTGATCTGCTGCTTTAAACTTTCTTCATCTTCTTCAGGGATAAAATCGGCTCCCGATGACGATTCCCCAAAAAGCCTTTGGACCCGATTCATTTGCGACGGACGTAAAAAGCGGGGATCGATCGCATGATATTTTTCCCGCAGATCCTTGTTTATCCCTCCGTTTTGTGCGGAAATGAGGTTATCGACAATACTTGAGGCCTCCAACTGTTTTCTCTTAAAGTCCGAAATAGCCTTGTCCACGGCAAAAAAAACGGCCTTACGCCCTTCACCTTTCAAGGTCGAATTTTGTTCATTTATCATAAAACCCTGCCTTTTCATCTTTTTAGTTTCAGTATACTATCAAGACAGCAGGAAAAAAACCAAATGTTCGACAAAGTTTGTCTTATCAGTGCGGCTTGGTTTATAATGTCGTATATGCCGCCGGCCTCCTTAAGCGCCTTCAGCGTGATCGCCCATCGCGGCAATTCTTCGGAATCGCCTGAAAATACATTGGCCTCATTTCTTCAGGCTATCGAACTCGGCGTCGAATACATCGAATGCGATATCCACTTGACCAAGGACAAAGTTCCCGTGGTCGTTCATGATCACATCCTCGAAAGAACAACGGACAACAACAAGCCTTTGCTGATTAATGAGATTACCGCCGAGGAGCTAAGCAGGCTCGACGCGGGAAGCTGGTATGATCAATCTTTTGCGGGTCAATCAATTCCGACCTTGGAACAGGTCCTGAAACTCCCCTTCGGCACTACAGGGCTCATGATCGAAATCAAAGACGAGTCCTCAGGCGAGTATGAAATTGCCGAAGCTGTCGCTCAAATCCTTCTGAAAACACCTTCGATGCCGCCAATCGTAATCGGAAGCTTCAATCCCGCGATTTTAGCCTTTGTCCGCAAGCTCATTCCCCAGGTACCGATTATTGCAATCATTGAAGATTTGAATTTGCTGGCTTGGCACAATTCCAACCGTCCTGATTTATATGCCTTTGACAAAGATATAGTTACAAAAAATTTAATTCAAGCGGCCCACAGCGAAAACAAGCGTGTTTGGGCCTGGACTATTGATGACGACAAGAAAATGGAGGAGCTGGCAGAATGGGGCATAGACGGAGTTATCACAAATTATCCCAGAGCCGCGCTTCTCATTAGGCCGAGGAGCCAAATCAAAGAGACAGTTTGGACTAAATAGGAGTCACTTATGAAAAAACCGGTTGCTTTGATCACAGGAGCTTCAAGCGGCATTGGAAGGGAGCTGGCGAAGGTTCACGCATCTAAAGGAGGAGACCTTGTCATCGTCGCCAGGCGCGAAGAGAGGCTCAACGAACTTAAAGAGGAGCTGGAATCAAATCATGGCTGCCATGTCGCTGTTTTGGCCAAAGATTTGTCTGTTCGGAAGTCCCGAAAAGAAATCTTTGATTATACCGAATCAAAAGGCATCGAAGTCGACTACTTGATCAACAATGCCGGCTTCGGCGCTCTAGGCCCCTACCATGAGCAGGACTGGCAAAGGTATCAAAATATGATTGAAGTGAATATCACGGCCCTGTCCGAGCTGACGTGGCTCTATTTAAAACCGATGACTAAGAGGAACTCGGGAAAAATTATGAACGTCTCCTCTGTCGCGGGGTTTACCCCCGGACCGCGCCACGCAGTCTACTTCGCCACAAAAGCTTATGTAACTTCTCTCTCTGAAGCTCTTGCCGAAGAGCTCCGGAATACCGATATTACAGTAACGGCCCTCTGCCCAGGCTTTACCGACACCGAATTTGCCGAAGCGGGCAACGCCCAAGCTGCCAGAGGGATGAAATTTACCACCACGCCAGACAAAGTGGCTGAATACGGGTACCGCGCTATGATCAAAGGAAAAACCGTTGCTGTCGAAGGGATTATCAATAAATTTTTGGTAGCGGTCGGCATCAGAACGATGCCGAGAAAATTGATAACAAAAGTTTCCCGCTTCTTGATGGAAAAAGGGTAATCAGGCAGTGTCGAAAAACAAAGGGAGAATTGATATGAAACGTTATCTTTTTGGACTGCTTTTACTTTTAGTGTCTTGCAATGCAGCAACTAACAACAAACATCTGGAAAGAGGGCGCGCCGATGTTGTAGCGCTGGAGGAAGGCGGAACCGTTCGCGGCACTGTTGATTTTGTTGAAGTTGCCGAAGGCTTAAGGATTTTTGCCAATATTCAAGGGCTTTCTCCGGGAAAGCACGGAATCCACGTCCATGAATACGGCGACTTAAGCGATCAAGGCATGGCCGCAGGAGGCCACTACAATCCTGATGATGTCAAACACGGCTTTGTTGTTGAAGACGGATTTAAAGAGGCGCACCCGGGAGATTTCGGCAATCTCACCGCCGATGAAAATGGCGATGCCGAGCTCGAGCTTTTTGTTCCTGGGCTCAGATTGAGCGGGGGCAAATACAATATCGCAGGCAGGGCCATTATCATTCATGAGGACGAGGACGACTTCAGCCAGCCGACCGGTGACGCAGGAGACCGCATCGGAGGAGGAGTGATAATCATAACCAAATAATTATGGTTAGATTTGCAGCGGCTTTAAATGATAGATCTGGCGGCAAAGGCGGCACCAGCGGCGCCAATCATCACGAATGCTTCGCTTAAGTTCCTTAAGTTCACGGCGGAGTTCTTTCAGTTTAAACCTCTCGGCGCTGTTTTTTTTCATACTGCGATATTGTGCCTTAAGTTCATTAAATTGGGCTATCTTCTCAACGATTCGATTTGAAATATCCTGGATAATCGCTTCAAGCTCCTCTCTTTTCACATACCAGAGGGATGTTACTTTAGCCATAAGGTCGTTTTTTCCTTCCAGAACCATCTTCTTCTTCACGGTTAAGGGGTCGACCCTTCTTAAATTAGTCGCCAATCCGAGTTTGCTGAGCAGCCAGATAAGCCACTTGGTCGGATCGTACTGATACCACCTTATGCCGTTGCGGTAGTCGTTTGCGTAAGTGTGATGGTAGTTGTGGTAGCCCTCGCCGAAGGTAAGCAGGGAAATGATGTAATTGTTGACTGCGGACTGCTCTTTGCAAAAGGGCTTGTCCCCCCAGGTATGGGCCAGGGAATTGATGAACCAGGTGCAATGATGCAGAGCAAAAATACGGGCCCAGGTGGCAAGGAAAAAGGCCCCGATATAATCATTCATCAGCCAGCCGACAAGAAAAAACAGCAGAACGTTCGAGCCGATCATGCAGAATTTGTCATACTTATGCTGAAACATAACCAAAGGATTGCTCATGAGGTCTGCGACAACCTTTTTGTCGATCGGCCGCGGCTTGTCAAGAAGCCAGAGAAAATGGGCATACCAAAAACCTTTCTTGATCGAGTAGGGATCGTCGTCGGTATCGACATGGGCATGGTGCAGGCGGTGGTCGTAGCTCCAGCGCAAAACGCTCCCCTGCAGGGTAATGGAGCCGAAAAACAGGACTACCGCTTCTATGACGCGGTTGGTTTTGTATGATCGGTGGGAAAAATAACGGTGATACCCCCCGGTAATTGCCAGCCCGCCGAGAAAATAGAGGGCGACA
>SLFE01000019.1 GCA_007124415.1 Waddliaceae bacterium
GCGGCAACCATCTCGGCAAGCACATCTCCTATTAATTCAGGTGTTTTGAGCATGCCCGATCCGCTCCCGTCTTTTGTCACTTTATCGACAGGGCAGCCGCAATTAAAATCGACAACGTCGAAACCGAGCTCTTGAATCATTTTCGCGCACTTGCCTGCAATTTTCGGGTTGCTTCCAACTAGCTGCCCCCCAATAGGATGCATAGCGGCATCATAATCAAGAACATAACTGTAGTGTTTAAGAAGGGCGTCCCGGGCGTCTTTTAAGGTCCGGGCAGGCGTTTGTTCATCGAGAAGGTAAGTGATAATGTCGTGCGCAATCCAGGGCTGGCCCATCGTTCCGCGAGAGACCAGGACAGCGTCGCAATTGGTATGCTCAAACATATCCTTGGCCGCCTTGCCGCTGGTCACGTCGCCGTTTCCAATGACGAGAATCGATCCCGCCACGTCCTTGCACTCTTTGATCCAGTCCCAGTTGGCATCTCCGCGGTAAGCCTGTTTCCTGGTTCGCCCGTGAATCGTAATTGCCGCGGCCCCGGCCGATTCGGCGATCCGGGTAATCAGCGGCGCGTTGATCGTCGACTCGTCCCAACCGGCTCTAATTTTCACGGTGACAGGTATGTCGACGGCGGCAACCATCTCGGCAAGCACATCTCCTATTAATTCAGGTGTTTTGAGCATGCCCGATCCGCTCCCGTCTTTTGTCACTTTATCGACAGGGCAGCCGCAGTTAAGATCGACAACGTCGAAACCGAGTTCCTGAATCATTTTCGCGCACTTGCCTGCAATTTTAGGATTGCTTCCAACCAGCTGCCCCCCAATAGGATGCATGCCGGCATCATAGTCGAGAAGGCGGAAAGTGTTAGGATCGTTGCGGTAGAGGGCCTCCATTTTGACCATTTCGCAGAAAATCAGGCCGGGTTCGTACTTCGATGACATCTGCCGAAAAGGAAAGTCCGAGCAACCTGCGAGAGGAGCATAGAAAATATTATTGGGAAGCCTGGTTTTACCGAGATAAAACGGTCTTTTTAAAAAATTCATTATGCAAACAATCTAAGAAGAAGGGATTTTATGACGGATTGTATCACCTGAAGAGCCAAAATCGCGACAATCGGGCTCAAATCGAACATGCCGAGGGGTGGTATGATATTCCTGAACACATTCAAGTAAGGGTCGGTGTAGTAAGAAACAAATCGTACGACCGTGGAGTCCCTGTAATCGGGAAACCAAGAGCTGAAAATGCGGATAAATATCATGATCATGTAGATCAAAAACAATTTATCGATGGCGTTGATTAAAAATAACATTGAGAACAACCCGGCTTTACTTGATTAAAAGTAAAATTCTATTGTATAATAAACACTTACGAATAATATGTAAAGGAACCTCTTGCCGATCGGCCCGAGTTTTTTTAAAAGGCGCAAAATATATGCTGGATTTTTTCAATCACTCATCCGCCATAGGGCTCTCTTTCAGCGGCCCCTTCATCAAGCGCGTCAGAGCAATTTCCCATAAAGGCATCCTGCACGTTGAGGACGTTGAGACGCTTGACTGCCGGGAAATCGAGGGTAATGTAAAGCGGCTTGACATTACAGAAAAACAGGCGGCTGTGGTCACCTGCCTGCGCTCGGGCGATGTTTTGGTCAGACCCCTGGAAATCAAATTGACCAAAAAAAGAGATGTCCGCTCCGTCCTCCCGTTCCAAGCCGAGCCGCTTTTGCCGTTTCCCGTTGAAGAGGCAGTTCTCCAACACATCGAAATCGGACAAACAAAAAAAAGCACTCAGCTCACGGTTTTGGCGGCCAAAAAAGAGTTGGTCGGATCTCATTTAAATGCCATGAACGATCTGGGCGTCGACCCGGAAATCGTTTCGACATCCCCGGCAGCGCTTGCAGCTTTCTCTCAGGCTTTAAACAATGCATCGCCAAAGCTTCCCGTGTTGATCATTCACTGCGGAATGGAAGAGACGCTCTGCGTATTGGCAGAAGACGGAAAGCTGATAGCAGACCACTCAATCAAGCAAGGTGTTTCCGGCCTGATCCGGGCGATAGAATCGGATACCGGACACGCGCCTGAAATTTCCGAAATCGATCTTTCCACAATCGACAGCGACGCCGCGCCCGGCCTCGCACAGGCGGTGACCGCCTTAAAACAGGAAGTGAGCCGAGCAACCTTTTCGCTGGTGAAGCAGCATAGAGGGCAAAATGTGTCCAAGGTCCTGCTGACAGGGCACGGGGGACCGATAAAAGGAATCGGGACTCTTTTTTCCGAAGGGCTGCACGTCAAGGTTTCCGTCCCGGAAGCTCAATTTGGCCAAACCTCGGAAATTCTGCAGGAATATGCCATTCCTATCGGACTCGCATTCAGTTTTCTTGCCGCCGATGAGCCCGATGTGAATTTCAGGCAGGGCGAATATGCCTATGGCGACCCCTGGAAGCGGCTCAAGACCCCACTTTACAGCTATTTTGGGGCCTCTGTCGTACTGGCCTTGTCCCTATTCATTTTGGGAAATGTCTGGTCGGGATCGAAGCTCGACAATGTAAAGCAAAAGTACGCTTCGCTGTTGGAATCTCTGGAAAAACCCTACACCCCTTTCGAGCGGCAATACCTGAAAAGCAACCCCTTCGACGAGCCGGCAGACATAGAAAATATCACCCCCCGGCAGCTGGCTTACAGGCTCGACTACCTGGATAATGAAATCCAGCGCTCTCCGAACACATTCAACCTTTTCCCCGACGTCCCCAAGGTCAGCGATGTGCTGGCCTGGCTGGCAACTCACAATCTCGTAACAGATCGGGAATCGGGCAAGCCCTTGTTGAATATTAAAAATTTTCACTACACATTGGTCAAGCGGCCGGAGGCTAAGAATAAAAATCAAAAATACAGCGTCAAAGTGGAGCTTGAGTTCCGTACCGATGTTCCCATGAAGGCCAGAGAGTTTCATGACGCCCTTATTGCCCCAAACGATATTGTCGATCCCAAAGGTGAAGTCAAATGGAGCACAAGCGGAGATATTTTCCGCACATCATTTTTTTTAAAGAATAGGCCGCCTAAACAAAGAGCGGGCAACGGAGGTAGGGTATGAACAAATTTTTGTCTTCGATACCGCGCTCGCGCCTGATTACCTACGCGCTCATTCTCGGGCTAGTCCCCGTTGTTCTTGCGTTTATGCATATCTATTCAAAATCATCCGAGGCCGGAGCCCTTCAGGAGCGGGTAGAGTCGCTGACCGAAATGGCTCTTTTGAAGGAAAAAAAACAGGCGGTCAACAAGGCTGTGATGAGCCATTATCAGGACGCAGACCGGTTTTACATAGACAAAAACATCGAATCCATCACACTTTTAAAACCCGAAATCGAAGCCCTGGAAAAGATTTCGCGGCAAAACAACTTCATTGAAAATGAAGAAGTGACCAACCGCCTCAAATCCTTGAAGGAAAGAAATGCCCTGGTATTTGCCGAAGGGGTCGTGCAAACCTATCCCCAGTTCAGCGAAACAGCCGAAACTCTTGTTCATCCTGTAGAAGTTGATTTAAATGATCTGCAAAATTTATTGGCCAGAATCGAGGACGTAGAAATAGGCCCCTATAAACCGGGTCGAAACGCTCCGCAGCTGATCATTACCGACTTCAAGCTGGAAAAAAAGACGACAACTGAAAATAATGAAGTCTTCAGCCTGAATATAAAACTCTTAAAGCGCGAATATGTACCGGAGTCCTAAACGATTATGAAAAACTTAATGAAAACCTCCCTATTCTTTCTTGCTGCCGCAGCCATTGCTGTAACCGCCTGCACCGGAAGAGCAGGCACCGGGCCGAAGATGGCGACAATCAGCATTACCGACAGAAACGGCTTTTCAGAGACCATCAGCACCGTCGACCGCCTCGAACGTTATGAAAATGTCAACTTTCTCAGCTGCCAGCCCTACGAACGGGTAATGAGGGTCTATCAACGGGACTTTCAGGGCAATGTGCGCGCAGAGCTCATCAACTACCACAACAATGGCCAGCCTTATCAATTTGTTGAAATCGTCAATGGAAGGGTTTGCGGCAATTATTACGAATGGCACAGCAACGGCGCCATGAACATTCAGGCGCGCGTCGTCGAAGGAGAACCTGATTTTAACGAGGCGGCCCAGCAAACATGGGTTTTCGACGGAATATCCTATGTGTGGGACGATGCCGGCAACCTTTTGGCGCAAATTCCTTACTGCAAGGGGACTCTCGAAGGCGACTCTATCTACTACCACCCATCGGGAAACGTTTGGAAAACCGTCACCTTTCACAGAGATTTAATGGAAGGAGAACAAATCGTTTACCTGGACAATGGCGACATTCTCTCCATCACTTTCTTCAAAGAAGGGCTGCCTCACGGAAGGGCCGTACGCTACTGGACGCCCGAACAGCTGGCCGCAGAAGAATATTTCGACAGGGGCTACCTGCAAACAGGCAACTATTACCTTCCAAACGGCAACCTTTCCTCCTCCATACATTACGGAGAGGGATATAAGTCCGTATTCGCAAAAGACTACATCTGCCAGCACCAGCAATACAGCGAAGGCATTCCTGCCGGAGAGATCAAAGTTTATAGCCCCGAGGGTTTTATAACACAGATTTACCACGTCAAAAACGGCATGAAGCACGGCGCGGATATCGAATATTACCCCCAAAGCAGAGGAACGATACCCAAGATTTCAACCTACTGGATCGAAGGGCAGCTGCAGGGAACGGTTAAAACCTGGTACCCGGACGGAACTCAGGAAAGCCAAAGAGAGCTGAATAACGGAAGCAAGGAAGGGGTTTTAACGGCGTGGTATCGAGACGGAAGCTTGATGCTGATCGAAGAGTATGAAAACAACAGTCTCGTCAAAGGCGAATATTACAAAAAAAACGACCCGTTACCTGTATCTAAAGTTCAGCATGGCGAAGGCATGGTCACACTCTATGATGCCGATGGAAATTTCAAAGCCAAGGCGACCATAAAAAATGGAAAACCTGTTCTGTAAAGCCGACATTAGGCAAGCGATGCGCCTTCGGCGCAATTCCCTATCCACAAGACGAAGCCACCTAGCCGAGAAAAAGGCGCTTGCAGCTCTGACATCTTTAATTCCGGGGCATGGGCATATACTTTCTTATGCCAGCTTTGGATCAGAACTTTGCACTTGGGATATGAACTTTCGCCTCGCGGCAAAAAAACGCCTTGCGCTTCCCAAAGTGGTCGGAAAAAATTTGCGGCTTTACAGGGTCAATAATATCGAAACCGAACTGACGCCCTCCCGGCTGGGGATCCTCGAGCCAAATCCCGATCTTTGCGAGCGGATCGAAACAGGCGACATAGCGCTGGCTATCATTCCCGGACTCGCTTTCGACCCCTTAAACCACCGCTTGGGCTATGGAAGAGGATTTTACGACAGGCTTCTCCAGGAAACCGAAAGCGGCATCCACACACTTGGAATTGGCTTTACAGAGCAGAAAACCGGAAAACCGCTACCCGTTGAAGCAACCGACGTCCCTCTCGCCCAAATCGCCCTCTTTTAGTTTTGCTTGAGCTTGACGATAACAGCCCTATGGTCGGAAAGCACGCCTTCCTTGCCGATCGGGGTCTTTATTTTGTACGAATAATCTCTTTCCGAAAAAATATTGTTTTTCCGCTGAGCCAGGCAAATATGATCGACGCACTCCGGTTTTACAAACATTTTTTTCTTGGCTTTACGGAGATGACTTTTGGCTATTTTCCCTATTCGGATTATTTCATCCTCATTCAAGACTGAGATCTTAGTTTGATCATTGCCTTCGGCGCGGTCTTTGACAATCAGATCTACATGCCGCTTTTCAATCTTTTGAGCAAGTTCTGCATCAAAGCCGTTTTGAACATCCTTCCAAACCTTTTCAATGACAAAAGGGAGAAAGTAGCTGTGGGTGTAAGCTTGGGTCTCAAGCACTGTTCCCTTGACCGATCCTGACTCATTGTTTCTGATCCGTTCCGAAGGGCACGAAAGCTCAGTATGCATCCTTCTTTTGCTAAACTGCTTATAGTTCAGGCAGACATCAGCCTTGGTCAGATCTTTATACCGGGTTTTGGTCTTTTTATCCTTTTGCAAAAGACCCTTTTCCATAGAAAAGTAATCAAATGTCTCCCTGGCCTGAGTCAACTTGAACCGCTGCTGCATTTTATATCGCGACGTGTTGAAATCGCCGCAAAAAATGATATCCTTGACTTCTACATCGGATTTTCTGCAAAATTCGTCGATTGCGCCTTTAGCCGCAATGAATTGATCCTTCCGCTTCTCTTCCGCATCGTCGCCGTTGAATTTAGCCTGCATATGCGTGTTGGCAACGCAAATGAACTCTCCCTCCTTAACCTCGATAAGAGCCATTAAAACCCCTTTTTTGGCCCTTTTGTCCACTCCCTCGGAATTGCGGAATTCATGAAATCCGATTTCTCGAATAGGAAATTTGCTGGCTATCATCAGCCCAGAGGACAGGCCAAGAGTTTTTTGCGGCTTTACACCTAGGGCCACCGCATATTTATTTTCGATCAAATCGGGAACTACCCTATCCAATATTTCCTGTGAGTGAAACGCTTCTTGCAAGCAGACAATATCGCTGTTTTGATTCACTAAAAAGCGGGATAAACCCTCTGAGCGGAAAGAGGTTTTGCTCATGCCGTTGACGGAATTCATAATCTCCGAATCCGGCAGGGGAACGTTAAGCGTGAGAACCGACAAATCGTCGCCGCGATTTAAGTACTCTTGACCGCCTTTGGGAGCAATTCCGACAATATCATTTCTTTTACTCTGCAAAACCCGGCGAATTCCGAGAGCTGCCAGAGCCGACGGACCTGTAACAATCCCGGCAACCCCTGCGACGATCAGCACAAATAGCGAATTGACAGTTTCAATCACATTTCCAACAAAAGCGCTTCGCAACGTAGGAGCTTCAACAGGTCTGATCACACGATTGCCAAAAAGAAACTTTTGGACTTTTTTTTCTTTTTTCCGGGGCGTCGGAAAGGCGTCGGGAAAATCGGTTTCAATGTTGTCCGCAGTATTGAGTTTTATGTAAAACTTATAGTGTTCGGGATTTCCGCCGCGGCGCCACCTCTGATACTGGTTTTTCACCATAA